>JAFPTG010000011.1 GCA_017400345.1 Oscillospiraceae bacterium | reverse complement strand
CCGCCGGGTTTTTGTTTGCAGTACGATAGCAAAAATTTAACAAAAAAAATAGAAGAAGAGTTAGTGTTTAAAGAGATAAATTATACACAAGCTCAGGCAGATTCATTATTCGCTGAAGCGCTGGAATATTCTGTTAAAAATATATCGCACATACAGGGTAATAATATAATTTTTGCTTCAGGTGGAATGGACTCCTCTACTTTGTTATTTTTGGCCAAACAATTTGGTGTTGATTTTGAAGCGTTAACCTTTTCATCAGAAGCTAATGAAATAGATGAATATTGTGCCAGTGAATTAACTAAAGCGTTAGGAATTTCTCATAAGAAGTTAAAGTTTTCTGCAGAGGAAGCTTTGTATCTGTTACCAGATTACATATGTGCTTTTGAAAATTTGGAATTAACGCGCGGCAAAAACAATTATGGCGGTTTTGCTTATTATTTGATGTGCAGAAAATTACAAGAACAAGGCTATAATTGTGTGTTTCCAGGTGAAGGAGCTGACGAACTTTTATTAGGGTATTTTGGGCCAAGTTTATATCCTTGTGGGTATATTGAGGATTTACTTTGTAAAACTAAAGCGGCTGGAATTTATGAAAACGTAAAGAATCTTTTACCTGCTGATATTTTAGAGGATACAAAAAAATGCAGACAATACGTTCACAGACTTGATTTAAAAATTACTTTGCCAAACTATCATCTCAATTCTATAGAGCACATAGCAAATCATTTCGGCTTGAGAAGTTTTCCGGTGTATACGATAAACTATTTAGTAAAAGCAGTTACTCAATTTAACACCGATCTGTTATGCGATGGAACAAAAACTAAATTGCTGTTAAGACGTTATTTAAAACCCAAATTAGAGAAATATAATTTAGAATTTATTGTTACAAGAAAAAAAGCTGCTATGCCTAGTGTTATAACTACACGGTTAGTTGACAAAATAACAAACCTGGCAAAACAAGCTTATACAAATATTCAAAAACATCCTTTTGCAGAAACATTTGAATATGATCCTGTAACATGCTTACATTTTGATATCTTTATGAAATATGTTGTTTTAAATAATAAACAATTAGACATTGCAGATGAATGGAGACAAGATATAGAAAGGATGGCAAAATATAATGAACCTATTGTACATTGGTAAATATCCTCCTCTAGAAGGAGGCGTAGGGGCTGCCGCATTTTGGCGTATTAAAGAATTAAGGACACGCGGCTATAATATTGATATATTAACTGCTAAAAATAAAAGCGAAATATATGTGTCTGAATTTAACACAGATGCTCAAAAGTATCATTTGATTCAATCGAAAAGTTGTTGGCATATTCCATACTCTCCACTTTTACTAGAAAGAATGGTTTCGTATGGTTTAAAATTAGTTAGTAATAATAAGTTTGATTGCATTGAAGGTAACTATATATTTCCATTTGGAATTGCTGCTTGGATACTTTCTAGAATTACAGGGGTTCCTTTTGTTTTAAGGCATGCTGGGAGTGATATATGGCGTGTTTATAATCCAGAGCTAGAGGATATTTTTAAACAAATAATTAAAGACACAACTAGAATCATTACTTATGAGGAATCTTTGCCATTTTGGAATGCTTTAAACACTCCAAAAGGCAAATTGTTTATTTCAAAACATTACGCTCCCAGCAAAGAATTCTGGAATGCTGGTTGTTTAAAGCAAGAAAAGGCTGTATTTTTTCATAAGTTAACACCAAAATGGAATTGGGCTCAATTAGATTTTTTTGGGTCTCAATTAAAACAACAAGGCTATAAAGGCTATGTTGAATGCTATTGTGTGGGCGAAAGTGATGAAATGTTCATGAACGTAAAAAAAGTTTTTGGCAAATATGGTTTATCTGCTCATTTTCATGAATTTGTTTTCCCTGGCAAAGTGCCAGATATTTTAAAGGATACGAAATATATTTTGGTATCAGACGTTCCTTCTAACATACCAGAAATGCCTAATTTATTATTTGAAGGGTTGGCCTCTGGTTGCAACGTGCTTTTAGACAGTGAAAACTTTAATCTAGATATAATTAATTTTAAAACAAAAGAGTTATCGGTAAATTATGAGGCATATATAAAGAATCAAATGGAAATATACAATTTTTAGTTATGAAAAAAATAATAAATTGTTTAAAAGAAAGCCAATTGCAGATAATTTTAAGTACTATTATAACTTTTGTAAGTTGCTTTTTAGAAAAATACACGCAAGTGTTAATTTTTAGTATATTCAACGATCGGTTATTTTTTAACAATGAATTGCTTAAATTTGTTGTACGAGTTGTTACCTTTATAATTATTATTATGTTTTTAAATATAATAATTTCATTCTTAAATTCAAATATTAGTAATTTATTTACTTGCTTATTGCGCAAAAAAGTGTTTAATATTTTGGTTAATATGCCTTTTGCTAAGTTTATCTCATTTAATTCACAAGAATTTATTACAATATTGGATTTTGATATTCCGAATATAACTCAAATTTTAGAAAACATATTAAACAGATTCTTATTTGCAATTTTTGAACTAATTAGTTCTGTGTTTATTATATTTGCTATAAATAAAAAACGCGGATTTTTCATTTTAATGGGGTTAATTGTCTGTTTATTTGCGTTGATTATTTCTATTTTATATTCACTTAAGTTCTCTAAAAAGCTGGCAAAACAATTTGATATTTTAAATGAGTTTATAGATAAGCGCATTGAAAATATAAAACTAATTAAATCAACTTCTAATGAGGAGTATGAATACAATAAATTTACTAAATGTACTTCTACATTAAAATCGCTAAGGTTTAAATCTGAATTCATTTTGAATTTTAATTCTCCAATTATAAGCTTGGTTATATTTTTTTTCTTTATTTTTATTTTGCTATTTTATTACAAGTCTAGTTTAAAATTTAAAGCCGGAATTATTCTAACGTTAATTTATAATGCTTTTTCTATAAATTTTAATCTATATATGATCTTTTCTACTTTAGCAGCTCTTTCTACAGTTGTTTCTTCTTTTTCTCGCGTTTTGAAAGTGCTGAGTTATGATTGCTGTGTACTTTTACAACAAAGAAACAACGATGTTCAAATTTTAGACAAAAAAATAAATTATGGAGCCATTGAGTTTAAAAATGTTTCCTTTAAGCATGAACGTGTTTTTATTGCTTTTGATAATATGAATTTTAGAATAGATGCAAAAGAGTCCGTATTAATTAGAGGTAATTTTGATGAGGAAAAGATGATATTGGCATATTTAATAGCAGGGTTGCTCCCCGCAAGCTCAGGCAAAATTCTAATAGATGATCAAGAAATCAAAAAGATAGCTGAGGATGAAATAAAATCGCGTATTACATTAATTTCTAATAACAACAATTTGTTTACAGGCACTATTGCTGAAAACATTACATTGGGAATAAAATTTGATGAAAAAACGATTTATGATGCGTGCAAAAAAGCGCAAGTTTTTGATGATATATTTACATTAAAACATAAACTGAATACTTATGTTAATCCAAATAATTCTAACTTTTCGGGTGGACAAAAACAAAAAATATGTTTAGCTCGAATTTTTTTAAGGACACAAACTAAGATTTTAATTGTAGACAATGCACTTTCTGCTATAGACAACTTCTCTAAACCAATTATCTTAAAAAATATTAATGAAACATTTAAAAAGACCACCAAAATTTGGACAAATTGTAATGAAGCTTCTTATTGTGCAGTGGATAAAATAATTTCTTTGAAGGATGGTATGGTAAAAGTGGAGGAGAAAAAATGAATGAGCTTTAAAGCAATTGCAAAAATGGTGAAGTACTTTTCTTCTAAAAGAATACTTGTTCTATTGATTTTGTTCTTTAATTTGTACCAATTATCGGTAAATATAGTAAATATACAATTGATACAAAATATAATTTCTGTTTTAGAAAAAACCAATAATAATTCCGTTACCTTAACGCATAGAAAAATATGTTTGTTTATTGTGATTAACATTATTAATGTATTTATTATATTTCTTTCTGAGTATACATCGTTAAAGTTAGCAATCTTTGTTGAAAAAACCTTGCGGGATAAATTATATAAACATATTCAAAAACTGCCCGTGACCTTTTTTGATTCTTTAGAGCGAGGTAATTTAATTGGCTTGTTTATAAATGATATCAATGTGATTTATGACTATATTTATCTTTATTTTCCTCGTATGTTTTCTTCACTAATAATTATTCCTTTGTTGCTATATATAGATTATTATTCTTTTCTTTTCATTGCAATATTGATCATTTTTAATTGCATATTTTCTAATATATTAGGTGGTAAAAGCCAAAGATATTTTGGAGAAAAGCAAAATTTAATATCTTTATTATCGGCACAAACGCATGAAACAGTAAATGTTTTTACGGATTTTAAAATTTTTAATTTTAACAAAGCTAAAATATTTGATATGTTGAATAACAAATTACTTAAAACATCTTGTAGAGCCAATGTATATGGTGATACGGTTTCTCATATTTCATCAGCTACAATTTCTTTGTTTTATTTATTCGTTACATTATGGGTTACTTTTCGGATAAAATCAAATTATATGTATTTTAGTGCCGCATTCGCTTTTCTTCAATATATAAGAATTTTTAACCAGAATTTTTCGATACTCACTTCTGGCTTAAAACAGTCATATCATGTTTTTTCATGTATGAAGCGTTTTATTGATATTTATGAATATCCAACAGACCAAGATTATGATATGAGAACCTATACCAAATTTTATTTACCTTCGAAAGAAGATATATATTTTGATAATGTGGATTTTAAATACGAAAAAAATTATATTTTTTTGAACGCTAACTTTAAAATATCCTATAATAAAATCAATGTATTACGTGGGGCAAATGGTATTGGTAAAACCACAGCGGTTTATCTTTTATCTAAATATTACAGAGTTAACAAGGGGGCAATTAGGTATGGAGATATAGACTTAAATGATATTCCTACTGATTTATGGCGCAAAAAAATATCTATTTGCTTTCAAGAAAATTATCTCTTTTCTGGTACAGTTATTGAAAATATACGCTATGGTTTGACGGGAATAACAGATAAGGAGATAATTAAAGCAAATAGGCTAATTGGTATTGATCACTTTTTTTCCTCTTTACCAAACGGTTATTATACTGAAATAAACAGCAATGTTGGCAGTTATTCGTTAGGTAGACTTATTTCGATAGACAGAGCGATACTTACAAAGGCTGAAATCATTGTTTTAGATGAACCTGATTCAACATTTGAGCAAGAGTTATCTCTGCAAATAAAAAAGATTATGCAGTTTTTACTCTTTCAAGGCAAAACTATAATTTTAATCTCTCATGCACAGGATTTTTAAATAGATTGAATGAAGAAGTATGATAGTAATTTTTAAAGTAACGAACATCAGATTTGCAGAAAATTTATAATTAACAGAGTTGTTAGTAGGATTGTAATTGACTGATATAAATAGCATACTTAGCGGCAATAAAAAGCTTGGTTCATTGTGCTTTTTATTACTGCTTTGATAAAACTGTTATTTATATCTACTGAGCCTTTTATGCCATCTTACTTTTGCAAGATCATAGAAATATTAATTCTGATTGTATAACAATTGATTTTGTCTTATCCATAATACACCAGAAAACAAACACCCGCCTAAGTATCTTTTATCCTCATGTGCCCTTATTAGTACTGTAAGTGTTTTTTCATTCCAACCTTCTTCTGTTATTTTTTGATGGTTTTGTTAGTCAACAAGTAATTTTTTAATATTTTAATCTGGTAGTAATTTCTTCTTCACAGAAAAGTTAAAAACAAAGAATGATCTTTTTATAGCGCAAGCTATTATTGGTAATTAAACAACACACAATAGAGTTGACGAGAAAATATACTCGCGAATTTAATAATATCATAAATTGTGTAATATAGAATATAGATTTAGGAAACAAAAACTTATTTTATATATGAATTAGTATTAATAAATGTAGTTGCTGAGAGCGAAAAAAGAACAGACATTTTTTAAAGGGTCTGTTCTTTTATATTTCAGATGTTATTTTTCTAGATCATAAAACTCGCGTCTTTCTTGCATATTGGCAAACCTTTCTTTGGTATGCAGTGCTTGAATACAGCAGAAAATAATTAGCTTTTTAAGTTTAAAAGAATTAAAATTGAAAATAAGGATATACCTTTAGAAAATAAAAAATAATAAAAAATTTCAAAAAAGTACTTGACAAGTTTTTAAATATAGTGTAAAATTGAATTAGCAGTCAAGACAAAAGAGTGCTAACTTCAAAGAACAGCAGAGTTTAATGCAAAAACTGAGGTGGAGTATGAAACTTGACGAACGAAAACGCAGAATATTAACAATGGTTATAGAAGAATATATTGCTACATCAAGGCCGGTGGGATCTGAACTAGTGGCTCATCTTTTTGAAGATAAAATATCTTCGGCCACAATTAGGAATGAAATGGCTGTGCTTTATGAATTGGGTTTGCTTGAACAGCCGCACACGTCATCTGGCAGAATACCTTCTCTTAATGGCTACAGACTATATGCCGATGATATTATGGTTCAAAAAGATTTAGATGCGGTGCAAAAAAGCGAAATTGCATATGCTTTGGGTATGGAATATGGTGTTAGTAATATTTTAAAAAGAGCAGGTGCAATTTTAGCAGAGGCAACTAATTGTGTAGCGGTGTTTTCTTCAATTCATTCAGAAACTGATAAAATTGAAAAAATTCTGGTTATTCCCACTAAGTCTAACTTTTGCATTGTTGTAATGTCTACAATTCACGGCATAATAAAACACAAAACCTGTAACTTGGGCGGGATTCTTTCGGAGCTTTTTTTAGAGAGGCTTAATACATTTTTAAATAACGGTTTTAGCAATCGCTCACCGCTTGAGATTACACATAGTTTTATTCAATCTTTGATATCCACTTCGAATATTAGCGCAAATGAGTCTATGCTTAATTCAATGCTGGTGCCAATTTTATTCTGCATATATGATATTTGCAGCGAACTTTGTAATGTAGATTTATTTATTAAAGGCAGCACAAATCTTTTATGTTATGAAGAATTAGCACCTAATATACGGGATATACTTGCGTTTCTTGAAGAACATTCAGAGGTAAAAAAACGGATGACGGCTCAACCGGAAAAGATAAAAATTCAAATCGGGCAGAATATTGCCGGAAGTGAATTAAAACCGTTTAGCATTTTAGATGCATGTTTTGAGATAAAAGGAAAAGGTAAAGGCAGCATTTTAGTAATTGGTCCTGTGAAGATGAACTACTCTTTATGTGTGGCGTACTTACAGTATTTTGTTGATATTTTGCCCAAATTATTAATTTAGCATAAGTTTGGTTCCACGTGGGACAATTGAAATGATAAAAAGAAGGTGGATAATTTTGAGTAAGCATAAACACAGCGAAAAAGCAGAGAAAGAAATTAAAAAATCGGAAGAAAGAGCAGAGGTTAAAGAAGAGAAGGTGGATTTTGAAGAGCTTTTGGCGCAGGAGCAAAAAGCGCACGAGGAGCTGAAGCAGCAGTTTATGAGAATTGCGGCGGAGTATGATAATTTTAGAAAGCGCTCTGTTAAAGAGAAGGAACAGATTTACCCGGAGGCAATTTCTTATGCGGTGAGCCAGTTTTTGTCGGTTGCCGATAGTGCGCAAGCGGCAATGGCTTTGGATATTAAAGATAGTGAATGCAAAAAAGGAATTGAACTTATAAACCGCAGTATTAATTCTGCACTGGCCAATTTAAAAGTAGAGGAGTTTGGCGCAGTGGGAGATATATTTGATCCACAGAAACACAATGCGGTATTGCATATAGAAGACGAAAATTTTAAAGAAGGTGAGATTGTTGAAGTATTGCAAAAAGGGTATTTGCTTAACCAAAAAGTGATTAGGCATGCAATGGTTAAGGTTGCAAATTAATTTTGTTTTAAATTTATAATCTATATAATTTATAAAAATATATTAAATTTTGGGAGGGCTTTAATATGTCTAAAATAATAGGAATAGATTTAGGTACAACAAACTCTTGTGTTTCGGTTATGGAAGGTAATGAACCGGTTGTTATTACCAATAGTGAAGGTTCTAGAACAACTCCTTCGGTGGTTGCATTTTCTAAAACAGGTGAACGTATGGTTGGGCAGGTTGCTAAACGCCAGGCTATAACAAACCCAGAAAATACAGTTATATCAATTAAGCGTCACATGGGTTCAGACCACAAGGTTACAATTAACGGCAAAAGTTACACACCGCAAGAGATCTCTGCGATGATTTTACAGAAGTTAAAAGCTGATGCAGAGGCTTATTTAGGGCATTCGGTAACAGAAGCTGTAATTACAGTGCCGGCATATTTTACAGACGCGCAGCGCCAAGCTACCAAAGATGCCGGTAAGATTGCAGGGCTTGAAGTTAAGAGGATTATAAACGAACCAACGGCCGCAGCTTTAGCTTATGGAGTTGATAAAGAAGGCAGTCAGAAGATTATGGTTTATGACCTGGGCGGCGGTACGTTCGATGTATCTATTATAGAAATGGGCGATGGTGTTCAAGAGGTGTTAGCAACCGCTGGAAACAACAAGCTTGGCGGCGATGACTTTGATGAACGTATTATGAAATATCTGGCTGAAGAATTTAAAAAAGAAAACGGCATAGATTTGATGAACGATAAAATTGCAGTTCAAAGGTTAAAAGAGGCAGCAGAAAAAGCTAAAATTGAACTTTCTAGCACAACTCAAACACACATTAACTTGCCGTTTATTACCGCAGATGCTAACGGACCAAAACACTTAGATGTTACATTAACTCGTGCTAAATTTAACGAACTAACTGCAGACCTTGTTGAGACTACAATGGGGCCGGTTAAACAAGCTATGGCAGATGCTAAAGTCACAGCAAATGATATAAATAAGATATTGATGGTAGGCGGTTCTTCTAGAATCCCGGCTGTTTCTGAAGCAATATTAAAGAGCTTGGGCAAAGAGGCATTTAAGGGCATTAACCCAGATGAATGTGTGGCTATTGGTGCAGCAATTCAAGGTGGAGTGCTTTCTGGCGATGTTAAAGGCTTGCTTTTGTTAGATGTTACACCACTTTCTTTAGGGCTAGAAACTTTAGGTGGAGTGTTTACAAAAATAATAGAAAGAAACACTACAATTCCAACCAAAAAGTCTCAGATTTTCTCTACAGCTGCAGATAATCAAACATCAGTAGAAATTCATATTCTGCAGGGCGAACGTGAGATGGCAAGCGGCAACAAAACTTTAGGGCTCTTTAAATTAGATGGAATTCCGGCAGCACCAAGAGGTGTACCGCAGATTGAAGTTACTTTTGATATAGACGCAAACGGTATTGTTAATGTGTCTGCAAAGGATATGGGCACAGGCAAAGAGCAAAAAGTTACAATCACATCATCTACAAATATGTCTAAAGAAGATATTGAAAAAGCAGTTGCAGAAGCAGAAAAATTTGCAGCGGAAGATAAAGCTAAAAAAGAAGAAATTGATCTTAAAAACTCTGCAGACCAGATGATCTACCAATCTGAAAAAACACTGAATGAAGTTGGCGATAAAGTTTCTGACGCAGAAAAAGAAACGCTCAAGCAGAAGATTCAAGCGCTTAAAGATGCAGTAGCTTCTAACAAGAGCGAAGATATTAAAGCTAAACAAGAAGATCTTCAAAAGTCATTGTTTGAGATGTCTACAAAGTTATACCAGCAGGCAAACCCGCAGGCAGGTGCAAGTGCAGCTGGAAGAGAGGGTGCCGCAAACGATAATGTGGTTGACGCCGATTACAAAGACATTAAAGACGAGAATAATCAGTAATAAAAAATCCCGGCAAGGTTTACACAGGCCTTGCCGGGCGGTAATGCCATTTTGAATATTTAAAAAAGCATTCAAGTTTTTATTGGAGTGATTTTTTAAATATTCAAAGAAAACTAAATTAGGAGGAGAATTTGTGGCAAAAAGAGATTATTATGAAGTGCTTGGAATAAATAAAAACGCCAGCCAGGATAAGATAAAAAAAGCGTTTAGAACCATGGCAAAAAAGTATCACCCGGATCTTAACGCGAATAATAAAGACGCAGCAGAAAAATTTAAAGAAGTTAACGAAGCATATGAAGTACTTTCGGACCAGAATAAAAAAGCCAGATATGATCAATTTGGTCATGCAGGAGTAGATCCGTCTTATTCTGCTGGGAGTAGCGGAGGAGCTGGCGGCTTTGGTGGCTTCGGCGGCTTTGGAGATTTTGGCGTAGATTTAGGCGATATTTTTGGCAGTATGTTTGGCGGCTTTGGTGGTTTTGGAAGCTCTGCGCGAACAAGAAACCCAAACGCACCTAAAAAAGGGCAAAATATTGAAGTTACAATTGGTCTAACATTTTTAGAGGCAGCTTTGGGTGCAAAGAAAACAATTAAATTCACCAGAACAGAAAGTTGCTCAGCATGCTCGGGGAGTGGATGCGCAAGTGGCTCTAAACCGGTTAAATGCCCGGAATGCGGTGGAGTTGGAGCTGTTAATGTTACTCAAAGAACACCGTTTGGAATGGTTTCTACTACAAAAACATGCCCTAAATGTCATGGCAGCGGCTCTTTAATTAATAACCCATGTAAAATTTGCAGCGGCTCTGGAGTAAGGCAGAAGAGTGTTAGCTTAGATGTAAACTGCCCGGCAGGAATTGACGACAAGCAGATATTTGTAATTAAAGGGCAAGGGAATGCAGGCTACAAAGGCGGCCCCAACGGCGATGTTGAAGTTTTGGTACGAGTAACAAAGCACGAGATTTTTAGCAGAGACGGTTATGATGTGTATTGTGAAGTGCCGGTAACATTTACTCAGCTGGCATTGGGAGATAATATTGTGGTGCCAACAATAGACGGTAAAGTGCAATATTCAATTGCAGAGGGCACACAGCCAGGTACAACTTTTAGGCTAAAAGGGCGAGGAATTCCATTTACAAGCGGCAGAGGTCGCGGTGATGAATATATTAGAGTGAATATTGAAGTGCCAAGAGGACTAAACTCTAAGCAAAAAGAAAAACTGCGCGAATTTGCAGACAGTCTGCAAGATGGAAAAAATTACACAAAACGCAAGAGCTTTTTTGAAAAACTAAAAAATGAATTCTCAATTTAGCAGGAACAGAGACTTGACAAATTGAAATAAGGTGATATAATAAAGTGGTAGAGACTTTAGCAATTAGTCTTTAGATTTAGTTATTAAAATGGGTTATTTTTGGGTTTTGCGCTTGTATTATTAATACGGGCGCTTGCTCTTTTTTTAGCCATTTTTTTAAACGATCTAAAAACCAGCTTGCATAGTTTTAGCATAAAATCACCTCCTCGCTTGACAATTTTGAGTTGTCCGAGAGGGATTTTATCTAAAGAATAAGCCCCTACCACTGGAATATATTTTAGCATGTTTGTAAATATCTTTCAACCACAAAGGTGTTGACATTTTAAAATTAACATAATATAATAAATATGCATAATAGCACGAAAATATGCAGAATGGGGGAAGAATTTTATGGTTAATACCAAAAAACTGTTCAAAACAGCGCTAGAGGGGGTGGTCTCTAGTTCGCTGGTGGCAACAATGCTGCTAACTCAACTTAACCTGAGCGTTAAGGCGGCAACAACGCCAAGTCCAGGCAAGTTCATTCCAAAATCTGCTTTGGAAACAACTGATACAGAATACGGCTTGTGCACTGGCAAAACACCTCAAAAGGTGTGGTTTGGTAAAAATGGTAGCAACGCACAAGCATGGTGGATTGCAGGATACGATTCAACAACACAAGGCCTTGTGCTTTTGTGTGACCCACTTCAGCCGATGAATGATAGCCAGGGGTTCCTTGCGGAAGATGAGCAGGGAGATGGAGGAAGCGATACTTCTAACTATTATAACAAAACGGCATATACAACAGATTGGGACTGTACTTATGAAGACAATTTTACGCCAACAGGTAAAGTATTTGCAAACCACTACGGCGGAAGTGACATAAGAGCGGTCTTGAAGGGTTATGAAACGAACACAAGCAAATTCAGTACCGCTGAGCAAAACCTGATGAAAGAAACGACAGTGTGGACATGGGATGAGAAAAATGATAATGCGTTTTACAGCACAAGAAGCAAACTCTATTTGGGTATGGGACAATATAGTGCCGATGCAGAAGCTAGTAACCATTATTTTACAGTTGGTGCCAACAAGGTAGATACTGGCGAGGTAGATACTAGTAAGACAGGCAATGACGCTACAAATAACGGTTTGAAGGTAGGGTTGGTAGCCGAAACCGGTCCGGAGGGAAGTCCTTACATTTCTGGGTATCAGTGGTTCTGGTTGCGTTCTCCTCACGCGGGCAGTAGCTACACTGCGTTGAATGCTTATACTGGCAACTATGTGAGTAACACTAACGTCCACTATAGCTACAGGTGCGTCCCCGCCTTTGCGCTGAATCTGGAATCTGTAATCTTTGCATCTGCTGCTGCGCCAGCAGCATCATCATCTAGCGCCTTTAGCGATGGGGTATACCTCCGCTTTGCAGATGATGAAAATAGGCTAGATACTACCGCATCAACCTCTGGGAATACGCTTACAGTAGCAAGAGGTTCGGGAAATGGCGATGTTTACCTCTACATTCAGGGTAACGACGACACAAACGATTGGGTATATTCCACAAAAATAACCGGAGCTGCCACCCTTTCTGCAAATGATATTCACAACGGGCTCGAAAACCTGAGCGATTGCAAAGTATGGGTAGAAACCACAAAAGATAACGTGACTTACGCAGAAGAGATTGAAGTGAGCGCGGCAACAACCCAGGTGAAGTTAGAAGGATCGTGCCCGGTCCACATTGCACTGCAAGATAATATGGGCAGAGCAATAACAGGTACGGATGCAGCGGGAATAACATTAGAGATAGACGCAACTACTTTGAGTGAAGATACAACTAACGGTATTTTTAAATCAGCAAGTCTTCCAGAAGGCAGTTATACATTAACAGTAACCGTGGATGAAGATAGTAGTAAGTATATTGCACCGAAAGTAACAAAATACACAGTAAAGAATGGAATAGATGACTTGGGAAATATAAAAGTAACAACAATTCGCTTAGAGCAAAAAGTAGTAGAAATAGGGCGAGTGTTAAGTGGTGTTGGCGGCGATGCTGGGTACAGATACGATAAAAAAACAGGCAAAACCGTGTTTTACTGCAATCCAGACAAAGGCTATAAAGTAGACAAAATAGAAAAAGATAGCAAAGGTGTAGTAAAATATGTAAGATTCAAAATACTATAATATACAAGTATATAAAACACACCAAAAAGAGACCCTGAGGGAAGCAGGGTCTCTTTTAATTTATTTTTAAAATGCAAGCAGATTGTTAAATAACGCACGAGATTAAACCTTGCAGGCGTTACGGCGTTATAATAAGGAGAGAGATATACATACATATATTATCCGCCTTTATGCCTTAAGTTTACGCTTTAAAAATCACCCCGATTATTCGAGGTGATTTTGTTTAAATGTGAGTATTTTTTTATAGTAGATTGTTACTCGCTTAAAGCCGGTTTTTTATTTGCAAAGAGTACAGCGGTAATGATAACAATAGATGCAACTCCCAAGAAGCCTGCAAAACACACAGGAGAAGCAAGACCGGTTAAAACACCTCCGGTTACCATAATCAAAGCACCGGCAATTGCAAGTACAGGGCAGATATACCCTTTAAAGAAACTCTTGATTTGTTTTGATTTTTTGAGCTTTATAACCTGAATATATAATACAATATAGAATAGGAAGCAGGTGGCAATTGCAAACTCAGAGAAATCGAAAGAAAGAGGAATGAACTCAAATTTTTTAAGGAAGTAATTCGCCAAAGAGAAAATTACTGCCAAGCAAAAAACCAGCACAAAAGAGGCTTTAGAGGCGCACATATTTTTAGGGGTTTTAAAGCGTTTTTCTGCGGGGAAAACATGCCTTATAGCTAAAGCTTCTGGAGCTCTGAGCGAACCCATTAAATTGCCGTTTAAAGTGCCTAGAACTGATGCAATAATGAATGTTAATATAATTTTTGCACCGCTTGATCCAAGTAATTTTTCTGCTGCAATGTTTAAGTGAGCGTTGCCGTTTGCGATGATTGTATCTGTTCCAAGGTATATGCAGATACCGATAAAGTATGTGATGTATGCAAGCAGAACGATTAGTGGAGCAAGAGTAAATGCAAGAGGAATGTTCTTCTTTGGGTTCTTAATTTCGTGTGTTATTGTAGTTGCAACAATCCAGCCGTCGAATGCAAAAGCAATAGGACTTACTGCAGCCAGCCAAAAGGTTGAATGGCATGCGGTAGAGAAATCAGACAGATGAATCTCTGACGGATTGCCGAACACAAAACCGGCAATTGCAAAAAGCAACAACGGAATGAACTTTACAATAGTAGAAAAGCTTTGAAATCTACCGCCGAAGTTCGGGAACAGATTAAATAGCAACAAACCTAAAAAGAAACAGCCACCAACTAAATAACAGTGTTCCAGCGAAGGAATTATACCAAACAGCTGGCAGGCAAACGTACCGCAAACGTAAGTAACGGTACTGATTACTGCGGGGAAATATATTAATAAATTCATCCAGCCTATTATGCTGGAGAATGGTTTATTAACAAAAACATCTGCGTATGCAATAACGCCACCGATTTTATCTGTTCTTGTAGCAAGTTCAGATATGCTAAGGCATCCAAATACAATGCTAAGACCAGCAATACAAAAAGCGAGTAAACCTAGAAGTATACTCCCGTTGGTAGCCATGATTACGTTATCACTTTTAAAGAAGATTCCGGAACCAATAACTATTCCCAAAACCATGGTTATTGTAGAAAAAAGCCCAAACCGCCTTTGTTCTGTGTTTTCTGCCATAAAAAACCAATCCTTTCAATAATATAAAGTTGTTTACCCTATTCTTTTTGGATGAAAAGGGAGTGTGATTTGAGAATAGAACTATATAAAAACATTAAAATGAGGGGGCAATAAAGAAATTATAACACATATTACAGCGATTTAGCAAGGCAAATTTTAAAAATTCACTATAAAGTTACAAAAAAACAATAAAGTTAGCGACAAAATAATTTAAAATTATTGAAAAACGCCAACTCTTTGAATTATAATCGTTATTAGAAGGGGAATGGGGAGATAGCAAAACAATAAAACAAAGGAGTATATTTTATGGAGTGGAAAAATAAAGCGATCTCAAGCGCTTTGGTAGTAACAATGTTAGTCGGCAGTTTTTCGGGGTGCGCTACCAAAACCGAAAGTGAAAGCAAAGTTGATGATTTTGCAGGGAAAACGATCACGTGGCACTTAGTGTCGGAATTTAGTACATTAGATCCACAACTTAACAGTTCTTTTGAAACATGTAAGATATTAGGACATTTGTTTGAAGGGCTTTACAGAATTAAAGATATAAAACCTGAACGAGCATTAGCTGAGTCTGAAGAAGTTTCTAAAGACGGTTTAACTTATACCTTTAAGTTAAGAGATGCAAAATGGAGTGACGATCAGCCGATAAAAGCACAAGATTTTGAATTTGCTTGGAAAAGAGCGGTTTCACCAGAGATTGAAAATCAAGGGGTTACTATTTTTGATGTTATTGAAAATGCAAATGATATTTTAAATAAAAAGAAAAAACCAGAAGCGTTGGGAGTAAAGGCCTTAGACGATAAAACTTTGCAGGTAAACCTAGCTAAGCCATGCCAAGATTTTATTGGTAGATTAGCTACTTCTTCGTTTGGCCCTTTGCGTGAGAATGTTGTAGATAGCGAAGGGAAATGGGCTAATGATGTAAAGACTATTGTGTCGAATGGGCCATTTATGTTGAAAAGATGTGCATTTAACGAAGAAGTAGTCTTAGAAAAAAGCCCGAATTATTACGATAAAGATAAGATAAAAATAGACAGATTAGTATTTAAAGTAATGAAGAACTTAGATTCAGCGTATACAGCTTATAAACAAGGAAAAATTGACGCGATTAGTGATGTGACGGAAAGCATAGCAAAAGATACAATAAACACAGGTGAATATCACACAGAACCAAGTTTAGATACTTATATGTTAATGTTTAACTTTAGTAATCCGCTTTTAAAAGATAAAAGAATAAGAAGAGCTTTAAGCTTAGCTGTTAACCGTGAAAAGTTAGTTAAAGATGTGCTCGGTAATACGGGAGAAAGAGCAACGGCAACTTATATACCATTTGGATTTTTAAACTCAAAAGGCGAAGAAATAAGAGATGTGATTGGAGAGTATGGTCGCAGCACCAGTGACGGAGACTTTGCAGAAGCTCGTGCGCTGTTAGCAGAAGCTGGCTACCCAGAAGGTAAAAATATGCCCAAAATTGAACTGTTATGTAATGATGGTGGAGCTAACAGGAAAATTATGAGCTATTTACAAGAAGAATGGAAAAAGAATTTAGGGATAGAAGTTGATATTTCGATGCAGGAATGGAATACTTATCAAGTCTTATTAAATGAAAAGTCATTCCCTAGTATGTGCAGGGCTAGATTTGGAGCAGATTGTCCAGATGTTATAGATCCAATAAAGATATTTAAAAACGATCCGAAGTGTAAGAATCCGAAAGCACAGTATAATAATAAAGAATATGATGCATTAACTGAGACTATACAATCTACTGTGGGTACAGAACGTGACGAAGCAATATATAAAGCTGAAAAGATGCTAGAGGATGATACAGCTTGTATACCACTATTTTTTGGAACAAATTCTCTGCTAATTAAATCAAATATAACAGATTGGCATTTGAATTGTTTGGGATTAGTGTATTTTGGTGACGCGGATATAAAATAGCAAAAAGTTTAAGCGTAGTAATTTATTGGGTTACTACGCTTTTTTGTTTAGATGATAAATTTTCACTTCTAAAAAATTTTCAACATTTGTTCCACGTGGAACAAAATAAAATTTTTGTTTTAACAAAGCCGCAAATTTAAGTTTTTTTGTACTTTTTTGAAAATTTAAGTAATAAAAAATCCCCCACGAAGCTGGGGGATTTTTATTTGAATTTATAGAACTGCAAACGCCGATTTTTTATTTTGGGGGAATAGCAAAGCCAGGATCTTTGCACAATAACTCTAAATAAGATAAACATTCTTCAACTAGCTCTTGAGTTTTTAATTCAATTTTATTAGCTAACTCTCTGGAGACAGAACGCTTTGAATTTAAAGCAGAAAGTATTACAAAAGCGCCAATAATATTAGCGGACTGTTCGCGCAATTCTTCTGCAGTTACATTTAAACCCAAAGAGAGATAAGCTTGTTTTATAAGTTGATCATAGAGGACTAACGGTTCTTTTGTTATTGAGCTATAGTAGTTATTTAAAATTGATGTGGCAATTTTTGTGGGAGCAATCCCGATAGTTTTGCCAAAGCTGCCAAGGTTGGCGGTGATTTCATCTGAATTGAATTTAGTTAAGAGGTCATCATAAATAATAAAACTATTTTCTTGCACACAAAAGTAATAATCTAAAAAACCGCAATTCATCACATATGCAGGATAATTTTCGACTTTTTTGTTTAAAATATCTTCTAAAAATTTCTGGGCTTTTTGATCTTGAAAAGCATGCGTTGCAAAGCCCCGCGCAAACCACATTTCTTCTGGTGTTTTGGCACACTCGGCTAATTTTGCGGCAAATATTTCATCGTCTGAATCTATTCGCTTTTTGCACTTTTCATATATTTGTTTATCGAATTTAAAGCGACCAATATCTGCATAAACCAAACCAGAAAGAAATGCGTTCTGCTCTTCTTTTGAAAGTTCTATTTTTGATTCTGCTATTATCTTTTTACCCAAGTTAAAATGTGTATTACCAAAGAATGCACTCACCTCACTACAAGATATTGAAAACAGAGCAAACACAACGCAGATAAGTTTTTTGCAAAATTTCATTTTAAACACCTCTTAATTTTTATGCTGGAATACTTTGCTCGGAATTTAAAATGGCATGCAGCACAAATGCACATTCTAAGCGCTTTTTTTGCAGGTGGCAGTTAATTTTGTATGGCTGGAGTATATTATGTTCAAATTTAAAATTGTTAGCATTACATCCACCGCTGCAGTAATATTTAGCCCAGCATTCATTGCAGCCGATTTTTGAATAGATATTAACATTAGCGAACTGTGCTTGTTTGTCAGTCTGAAAAGTACCGTCTATCACATTACCCATTATATATTCCGGCACGCCTACAAACTGGTGGCAAGGGTAAATATCTCCGCTGGGAGTTACTGCAATATATTCTGTGCCGGCACCACATCCTTTTATGCGTTTAGAAAGGCAAGGTGCATGCTGCGAGTTAACAGAAAAGTGAAAGAAATTGAAATATTTTTTTTGTTTTGCCCTCTCTATAATTTTATTCATAAGGGTTTCATATTCACTGCAGATGCGTGCCAAAGAAGCTTCATCTATTGCGTATGGCAAATGCTGGTCAAGTGCTGCGGGTTCAATTGAAATTTGGTCAAAACCAAGGTCTGCAAGGTGTAAAACATCGTTTGTGAAATCTAGATTATTTTTAGTGAATGTGCCGCGCACATAGTAATTTTTAAACCCTCTTTTAGTAACCAGTTCTTTAAATTTAGGCAGAATAATATCATAGGTGCCGGAACCATTTGGAGTGATGCGCATATAGTCGTTCACGGCTTTGCGACCATCTATAGAGAGCACAACGTTAGACATCTCTTTATTTATGAAATCTATTTTATGTGAATCTAAATTTATTCCGTTTGTGGTTATGGTAAAACGGAATTTTTTATTATTTTGCTGTTCTAAACTTCTGGCATAATCAACAATACCTTCAACCACCTCAAAATTGAGCAATGGTTCCCCGCCAAAAAAATCCACCTCTAGGTTTTTACGGTTTAAAGACCGCTTAATTAAAAAATTAATTGCACGTTTGCCAACTTCAAGCGGCATATTTTCGCGCCTGCCGCCGAAATTACCGGTGGATGCAAAACAATACCGGCAGCGCAAATTACAATCGTGCGAGATATGAAGGCATGCAGATTTTATTGGAATAGCCTCGTTTGCAGAGAAAGAAACGTTTGGTTTTACCTCTTTAGAGAACAATGTGTTAGTTTCATACAATTTAACTATTTCATTATATGCTTCTTTAATTTCTTCTAATGGATAATCTAAATTTAAAATTAACTCTTGTGGCATCTCTTTAGTAAGCGGCGGCTCTAGAAAATCTAATATATCATAAACAATTTTATCTATAATATGCACACTTCCACTGTTTGCATCAACAGCAACATATATTCCGTTTAAACAATATTTATGTATCATAAATTAGCATTCGCCGCCTTTTTGTTTGTTATATATTTTGCCGCAGCAATGAGTAAAACTAGTAATATAAAGCACAAACTCCAAATTAAAAGAACATTACTACAAAAACCTGCAATTAAATAGCCGGTGCAAGAGACTGAAGCGGCTGTGATTGCATACGGCATCTGCGAGTAAACATGCTCTAAATAATTACAGCCTGCCCCTGTGGCGGCCAAAACCGTAGTATCTGAAATTGGAGAAACGTGATCGCCAAAAACACTGCCTGCCAGTGTTGCGGATATAGAAATAATTAAAATACGTTCCGGCATACCGCTGCATAGAGTTATAACAAGAGGAATAAATATTCCGAACGTGCCCCAAGAAGTGCCGGTGGCGAAAGAAAGTACACAAGATATAGCGAACATTACAATTGGGAACAGCTGCATGGGAATTGCAGAGCTTAAAGTGGCTTTTAAAAAAGCTCCGGTGTTTAAATAATCTGGACTGCAAATGCAACCCATTGCCCAGGCAAGAATTAAAATTAAAAAAGCAACCAGCATTGTTTTAACTCCGGCAATAATACCTGCCATAAAGTTTCTAAAACCAACAATACGCTTTGGCACCAAGAGCAAGAATGCCGAAACTAAGGCTAAAAAGCTACCAATCACTAAAGATTCACCAACGTTAGAAGTTTCTAGCGCTCTAAACAGTGAGACATTACCGCCAAAGAAATTACCGGTTTTTAACATACAAAAGAAGGTGGCAACAACTAAAATAACTATCGGCAAAATCATATATATTGCTTTGCCATGCTCGTTTATAGGCAAACCCTCTATTGTAGCCGGAGTTTCTTCATCTTTTGCGTTATCAGAAGGTTTTGTTTGGTTTGCAGCAGCAAGTTCAAGCTTTGCCATTTTGCCGAATTCAAATTTATTTACAGAGAAGATTAAAACGAGGACAATGGTAAATATTGAATAGAAATTATATGGAATAGTGCGTATGAAAAGCCCCATAGAATTTTGAATTCCGTTTTCTGCAAACATAGAAATTATAGCGGCAGACCAACTGGAAATTGGCATAATCACACATAGTGGTGCGGCAGTAGCGTCTAAGAGGTAAGCAAGTTTTGCATTAGAAACTTTGTGCTTTTGAGTAACAGGCTTCATTATAACGCTAGAGGCCAAAAAGTGGAAGTAGTCATCTATGGAAAAAACCAAGCCCAAAAAACAGGTGATTAATTGCGCTTTGGATTTATTTTTGATTTTTTTAGCGGCCCAGTCACCATAAGCTTTTGCGCCACCAGACATCGTTAAGATTACAACTAAAGCGCCGAGCAAGGCTAAGAAAATGAGGATATTCAATTTGCCAGGATCCTTTGAAATGCCAGTAATTATTGTATCGAAAGCGGTTTTCATTGTGTTATATATGTTAAAATGTTCATATATAAATGCACCAGCCAAAATTCCCACAAACAACGAGAAAAGCACCTCATGCGTGGTGATAACAAATAACATAGCAATAATTGGCGGCAACAAAGAAAATATGCCGTAGTCAGCTGCATTGGTAAACGTGCCCATAAACATTCATTCCCCATTTTCAATTTATTGTTTTAAATAAGCGATTCATAACTTAAAATCTTTGAATCGCTTTATTAAAAGGTACCATATTTTTATATTACTGTCAAGCTAAAACTCACTTTGAGATAAGGAATTAATTAACGGATTTTGAAACTGCGCTATTGCAGAAAATGCAAATGTTAATTTTTCAAAAAAGTACAAAAAAACCGAGATTTGCGGCTCTATTAAAGCAAAAATTTTATTTTGTTCCACGTGGAACAAATGCCCCTAACTTTTTTGAACATAAAAAAACACCTCTCAACTGCGAAGAATTTGAGAAGTGTTTTTTTAAAAATTATGGAGCGGATTACGAGACTCGAACTCGCCACACCCACCTTGGGAAGGTGGTGCTCTACCAGATGAGCTAAATCCGCAAAGCGCACTACAAATTAGGCATTTTTGGAGGCACCACCCGGATTTGAACCGGGGATAAAGGTGTTGCAGACCTCTGCCTTACCTCTTGGCGATGGTGCCATAAAAAAGAATTACGGCTAACAAAACCAGGCTAAAAATATAAAGTTTAATTAAGCTTCTTTAAAAATCAACTTGCCATCTTTGTAGTCATACTCGCCTTTGTTTGGCGGCAACGGCTTTTGTTGCGGGTCAGCCCGAAAACAATCGACTAATTTAGGCAGTGGGAAATCAAAAATCGCATTGATAAAAAACATGGATTTCCAAAAACTTGGCTCGTTTAACATTGCTAGAATCAACGCGACTAAAATCCCTAAATTTTTCCAGAAAATTTTATTTTTCAAAACTTTCCGCATCATACCGCCACCTTTTTTGCTTTAACCAAGTGGATTGTCTGCGTTTAGCATGTTAATTGTTGTGCCGCGTTCAATTGTGCTTATAATTTTGTTGGCAACTTTAATTAATTTGGAGCGGATTACGAGACTCGAACTCGCTACCTCCACCTTGGCAAGGTGGCGCTCTACCGGGTGAGCTAAATCCGCAAAGCGCACTACAAATTAGGCATTTTTGGAGGCACCACCCGGATTTGAACCGGGGATAAAGGTGTTGCAGACCTCTGCCTTACCT
>JAFPTG010000010.1 GCA_017400345.1 Oscillospiraceae bacterium | reverse complement strand
CGATACGTCGGTCGGGAATTTACGCCTTCGGAGTGTTATATCAAACACAAGTAGATAATGAGCAATCATATCAAAAGTGGACACGTTGAACAAGGAATGAAACATAAAAGTTTATAACTTTTTGTAAGTTTTCAGCAACGGTATTTTAAAATGAGAAAAAGGAATAATTTATCGTTAATTTTGGCCTCAGCAATAATTTCGGGCATGTTTTCGGCTGCAGCAGGTGCAGTTAGTTATAAATTCAATACAGAAGTTGGTAATTTATTAGTGCATCCAGTGGATAATGCGGCTGGGAGAAATACTATTAATCCAGCAAGCAATGAAGCAATAAATTTAATATTGAGCGCAGGTGAAACTAGAGCGCAGAGATTTGTATTTGAAGTATCGGAAGATGTTTTAGAAGAAAATATGATTGACCCTACTGACGATGTGCAAGCTCGCTGGATGGGAGCAGGCAGTGAAAGCAAAGGGCGGTTAAACACCGAGCATGACTATGATGTTAACGTTATGTTAAAAAAAGGCGCAGGTGCGGTTGCAGTTAGGGTTATTAAGGGTGAAGCAGCGCATGATGCAGCTAACAACCAACTGGTTAGACCTATTATTGTTGAGTTTGTAGCGAATACGGTGCGAAAAGATGCTGTTGTTGATGGTGTACTGAAAATTCGTTGTGCAGGCAAAACTCAAGAAATTCTTATCAATGGTATAATTACTAAGGGTGACGCAGAAGATGTTGACCCAATTGCAGAACAGACCATCCCAAATGGTTACACATACACAAAAGAAAACATCAGCATGATTAGAAGTACTGGCTACGACGATGAATTTGTTATGAATGTTTTGCCAACAGGAACAAGTGTTAAAGAGCCGATTACAATTATTGTAACCAAAGCTAAAACAATGAAGGCAGGAAGTCAAGTAATAAAAGCAGAAATTTATGAAAGTGATGAAGCAAGCGAACTTTACGCTCCAGAAGACGCACATGGCAACAAAGCAAACAATGTCACAGTTTTTAATGTGGGTAGTATCGCAACGGGCAGAGTTGAATACCAAATCCCGGTTGAAGTGGCAGCAGAGGAATTAGGTGACCTTGAAGATGGTGCAAAAGTATATGTTTATGCATTTGATGAAGATACTTTAGTTGCAGATGAGACACGTTACGTTCAAGGCAGGGTGATTGATGGCAAGATTGTATTTGTCGAAGATCCATCTAAGTTTGCAAGAGAAGATGGTGAAGTATTTTTGATTTCGACAAGTATGCTTCAGTAAAATAAAAGAACAGATAAAACTTATTCAAAACATCACAGCCCGCACGGTTATTATGTGGGCTGTTCTTTATTATACATAATTATACATAAAAAATTCCCCGCGCAAGGTGAGAGAGTTTTAATCGGCTAAATTTCAAAAAAGCACAAAAAATTTTGGATTTGCGGATTTGGATTTTAAAGATATATCATCTATCCCCCCGCGAAGCGGGGGGATAGATAACAATTATTAAAATTTTCAAAAATGCACAAAAAAAGTGGATTTTACGGCTTTATTAAAGCAAAAATTTTATTTTGTTCCACGTGGAACAAATGTTAATAACTTTTAAAAATACAAAGATGATCAAATTTTAGTTTGAGTAATTTTGCGATTTCTTCGGCAAGAAGAGTATTAAAGCAACGGGAACAAAAACTACAAAAATCAGAATTTCCAAGTATGCATAATTAAAATGGGTGATTTTAAGTGGTGCGAAGTCAGAAAACACGCTTGCCACACTAATAAGAACCGTTACTATAATGCCAGCAAGCGCGACCAACAGTTTATAAATAAAAGTGCCTAAAAGGAGTGGCTTTAGCACGCCACACGTTAATGCCAAAACAAACACAAAGGGCAAAAGTGGTGTTATAAAAGTATTTGCTATTGGTGCTACAACAGATGCCTCAAAAAATTTTGCTGCAATTAACGGGAACGTAACCATGGTTGCAGAAAAACTAACACAAAACACGTCTTTGAAGCTGTTTAGCAGTTTGTTGTTGATTTTTAACAGCTCACTTAAACGCGATGCGAACATAATAATTCCCCAAGTGGAAAGAAAAGAAAGCTGTAAGCCTAGGTCCCAAACATAATATGGATTGATTATAAGCAGTGCCAAAAGACTAAAACCTAAACTGTTGAGTGAATCAGATTCTTTGTCTAAAATTTTGCTCATAAAATAGATGAACATCATAATAGCTGAACGCGTAACAGAGGGCGTAAACCCAACCATAAAAGCAAAGCACAAGCAACCAAGAATTGCAGCAGTTGCACTGAGTTTTTTGCCAAATTTTAGCTTTAAGAACATAAAAAATATCATCTGGGAGATAATGCTCATATGCAGGCCCGAAACCACTACCGTATGATAAATACCGGCGCGTTTGAATGTGGTTTTAAGCTCGTTTGTAAAGCCGGTTTTATCGCCGAACAAGATACCGTTTAGTACTGCTTTTTGGTTATCAAAAAACATACTTGTAATATTTTCTTTTATTTTATCTCGCGCCAATTTTAGCTGCTTTATAAAGGAGTTTTTACTTTGGCACAGTTTAAAGCTATGCCCTTTGATGGGTTTTGCACATAAAAAAATTCCTTTTGCGGTGTTGATAGTTTCAAAATCAATTCCATGCTTGCTTTGGGGCAAAAAAAGCTGAACTTGCCCTTCTATTTTATCCCCAACTTCAAATTTATCGTCACTATGTTTATAGCACAAAACTTTTGCGCGTTTTGAAGGCATACCCTCTAATTTGAGTGTGGCATTTAATAAACAAACTGACTTTGAGCTGGAATTAAATTCCTGCACGGTACCCACAAGTTCTGCAGTTTTGTTAACAAGTGCGCGGGTGGGCAAAAAGTCTAAAAAATACCGTGCATTAAAAGCATTAACAGCTATTGCAGCGGTTGTTAAAGTTATTTTGCATAATCTTTTATGTTTTTTTGGAGCTACTATAACGAGAATTGGCAATGTGATAACTAAGATAATTCCTAAAACCGCACTAAACTTGCTGGCGGTCTCTAGTGCCAGCAAAGAGAATATAAAGTAAACAATCCCCACAAAATAAAAAAATCGCTCTTCCATTAACTATTCCTTTAATTCAAAAGTCTTTTAAATTACAAATCCACCATTAACGCCAATAATCTGCCCGGTAATAAATCCCGCTTTTAAAGACGCCAAAAACAAAACCGTATTTGCAATATCTAAAGGAGTGCCCAAACGCCCTAAAGGTGTTTCTTGGCACAAGCTTTCTAAAGTTTGTGCACTGAGGTTTTTGCTCATATTGGTTTGAATTACCCCGGGAGCAATACTGTTTACTGTAACGTTAGAAGGCCCTAACTCTTTTGCAAGCGCTTTGGTAAAACCGTCTACCGCTGCCTTTGCTGCAGAATAAACAACCTCGCACGAACTGCCAACCTGCCCCCACATAGAAGAAATGTTTATTATTCTGCCAAACTTTTGCGCAATCATATGCGGTACAGTTGCTTTGCAAACATTAAATACTCCTTTAACATTAACATCGAACACATGGTTAAAATCATCCAGCGTTGTTTTATCGAAAAGCTGCCAAAGCATTACACCGGCGTTGTTCACCACAATATCAATACCACCGAAATTTTCGTCTGCAAAACTTATCATCTGCTCTACTTCTAAATGGTTGGTAATGTCTGCCCTAAAAGCTAAAGATTGCCCTTTGAATTCGTTAACAAGCTCTAAACCAGGACCGTTATTTTTGTGGTAATTTAGCACAACGTTATAACCGGCCAAACAAAACTGCTTGGCGATTTCTGCTCCAATTCCGCTGGCTGCTCCGGTGACTAAAACGGTTTGTTTCATAAGTAATTTACCTTCTTAAAAAAACTGAGAATTTGCGCACAAAAAAGTTTTCAACATTTGTTCCACGTGGAACAAAATTAAAAAAATACTTTAATAAAGCCGCAAAATCCACTTTTTTTGTACTTTTTTGAAATTTAACTATTGAATCTCCCCTGCTTTTTGGGGAGAATTTATCTTTTAATTTTCTGCTATACGTTTTAATATATCTTCCCAGTTCCAAGAGCTCATATCATCTTTTATGCTGGGGTAAATATTATATTCCGGCAGCTCTTCTTTAGTAATCCAGGCGTACTCTGTATGCTCCTCAGAAAGTTTTACGTTATAGCTCGAAGTTTTACAAAGATAAATTGCACCAATTATTTGCGTGTTGGGTGTTTTTAAACGACTCCACAGGTTTAATATACACAGCACAGAAAAATCTTTTATGCCGGTTTCTTCAAAAATTTCTCGCCTTAAGGCTTCAATTGGTTGCTCGCCAAATTCAAGCCGACCTCCGGGGTATTCCCAATAAAAGTGAGCACCCCTAGATTTCTCTGAGCGCTTAACTATCAAAAACTTATCTTTACAAAAGAGCAAAGCCTTTGCAGCAAAAAAGAATTCATTTTTCATAACTCTATTCCCCTTTTAATCTATTTAAAAACTGTTTAAAATAAGCTGGCAGTTCGGTTTCAAACTGCATATATTTGCCTGTTTTAGGATGTACAAAACCTAAATGTATTGCGTGCAAACATTGCCCGTTTAACTCAGTTATTACTTTTTTAGGACCATAAACTGCATCGCCCGCCACCGGGTGCCCAATGTGCGCCATATGCACTCTAATCTGATGAGTTCTGCCGGTTTTAAGGGTTAGCCGCAGGTAAGAGAACCCTTTAAAATTACAAAGCACCTTAAAATAAGTTATGGCAGGTTTGGAGTTTTTTTCTGTAACGGCCATCTTTTTACGATCTATTGGGCTGCGGCCGATTGGCAAAGAGATTTCACCCTCTGCTTCTTTAAAATTACCGTACACAATTGCCTCATATTCACGGCTAAAAGAGTGAGATTTTATCTGCTCGGCTAATTTTAGATGTGCATAATTGTTTTTAGCAACCATCAAAAGCCCGCTGGTATCTTTATCTATTCGGTGCACAATTCCTGGCCTAATAACTCCATTTATGCCAGAAAGTTCGCCCGCACAATGAGCAAGCAAGGCATTAACCAACGTGCCGTTTTTATGCCCGTTAGAAGGATGAACAACCATGCCTTTTGGCTTGTTTACAATAATTATATCATCATCTTCAAAAACAATATCAAGCGGAATATCTTCTGGTTTAGCTTCTAGCTCTTTTAATTCCGGCAAAATAACCTCAACGGCATCTCCGATTTTTAAACGTGCGTTTTTTGCAGCAGGTTTTCCGTTTAAGGTTATATTATGCTCTAAAAATAAATGCAATAAAGAAGATCTTGAAACATCTGGCAGGTTTTGAGCTAAGAATTTATCTATTCTAGAGTTGCTCTGCTCACTGGGCACTATCAGTAATGGTTTCTTCTGCATCATCTTGTGCTTCCTCGTTATTTTGAAGAGGTTCTTCATTTTTGTTGCTTTTAATATTTAAAGACCGTGGATTTTCGGTTTTTAGATCATTTGCCATATTTACCACACAAACATAGATTGCGGCAATCACATTATAAAGCTCAGTAGGCACATAAGAACCGATTTTTAGCTGGGAAAGAATGGTTGCCGCACTTGTATCTTTATAAATAGGAACCCCTTTTTTATCTGCAATGCTAACAATTTTTTGCGCAATACTGCCGCTGCCGGCAGCAACAATAACCGGCGCTTTGTCTTTATCTCTGCGGTATTTTAGAGCTACAGCTTTGTCGTTAAATTTTGACATTCACAAGGCGCCTCCTGTTGTTAATTTGCGGGAAGATTTCGTTGAGTTTAATCTCTTTATTATTAGCAGCCACTTCAAGGTTTTCTACCTTAAAACCGCCATTTTTAATAATAGAAGAAATCTGTGGTTTAATTGCATCAAAACTTGCAGCCACATGCTTGGGGCAAAGTAACTTACAATCTATTCTACTGTCATCATCCACGAACAAAATCAAATCAAAATTACCAATTAATTCCACATTAATCCGGCAGAATATCTGCTTGCCATGTTTAGTGCCAGAGTTAGAGTCAGAGCTTTGCTTCTTTTGTGCATCGGGGTCCACCCAAACTTGCGCAAAGGCCACATTTGTTTGGTTATAGAACGGCAAAATAAAATGAAGTAAAGAAAGGGTAGAATTTTGATTAGCTACCAAAGAATCCAAAACATTAGAGGCCGAGATATAAGATGCATCTAACGGCTTTTTTTCTACTTTATTAGAAAGGATATCTAACATTTTGTTCATAAATTTGTCTTTTGGGTTCTGAGAGTTTAATTTAATGCTTTCTTTTAAAGCTTCTTTTAACTCTTGCTTAAATGGTTCCGAAACGGTTTCGTAACCGCTTAGGACTAAAAATAATTGCTCCAAAGAAGAAAATAAAGTTTCTTCGCTGCTGTTTTCGAGCTTAACGGTATTTTGGATAATTGTCATTAAAAAAGCTCTGGCAAAAAAGTTGGTTTTATTGTCTATTAACGCTTCTTTAAGTTGGGGAATAACGTTGGATTTTAAAGTGCCAAGCATTTTTGTTATCTGCTGCGAAGAAAGTTCCTCAGAGAGAGGGTATTCGTTTTTGAATGCGGTTAAAGCCTCTTGAATTGGTTTGCCCTGAGATTTTAAAATAGTAGATTTAGAAAGCTTTTCCATATTAACAATAATCGATTCTGCAGATGCTTTAGCATTTATGTGAGAATCATAGTTTTTAAGCAACTGTAAAATGCTTTCTTTAATCAGTTCGTTGCTATCGTATTCCTGCAGAAGTTGGTTTAAAGTATTAAAAAATTTGCCGCAAAATGCCGTTGCGTTGCTGTGCTGTGCCTCTAATGATTCTAGAAGTTGCCCAGCATCTTTTGGAATTAAATCAACAAGCTGCTCTAATTGTTCTTCCGGTGTGTCATCGCCAGTATTTTTATCTAATTGCTGCACAAGCAAAGAGAAGAACCGTTTTATATTAACAACTTCCGATTCTGCTTCATTTACCATCTGTTCAATATATTTTGGAGTAAGTTCACTTTCATTTAATAGCAAAGTTTGTGCGGCTAAATCTTTACCTTGCTTAGAAACGGCAACATTACCCGAAAGCGAGCTTAGACTGTCTTCTGAGCCAATTTGCTTAGCGTTGTCTTTAATGTTAACTTCATTTATTGTTTTAGAGGTGTCAAGACCGCTAATTCTATTTATTTCGGGCATAAAAATCACATCCTTAAAGTGAACTGAACTAAATTAACACACAGCCAAATTAAAAAGTGACCAAGCATATAAGCCGAGTTCTGTATTTGGCAACAATCTATCTAACGCTGGCGTTGCCGCCAGGTTTAAGCCACTTGTTAGAACCGTCGAGCAAACGAATACATTCTGGTCAGTGTTGCTCCGGGTAGGGTTTACACGGCCAGCAAATCTCTTTACTGCCGGTGAGCTCTTACCTCGCCTTTTCACCCTTACCATATAATAATATGGCGGTAGTTTTCTGTTGCACTAGCCCTAGAGTCGCCTCCGGCTGCCGTTAGCAGCTACCCTGCTCTGTGGAGCTCGGACTTTCCTCACAATTTTTATATTGTGCTGTTGCCTTGCTTGCTCACCTTTCAAATTGGCTGTATTTTTTGTAAAAACTGAACTGCAAATATAAGTTAAATATACCATAAAAAAACTTAAAATGCAAACTTAATATATTATTTTAAAGTGACGTTTATTTGTTGAGTTAATTGTGGAGGGGGGACAAAATTTAATAAAATGAAAAATTGACTTTTTATTTTATAATTTTTAACATCAAAAGGTAAAAATGTTTCGCTTCGATTTTTGTCGAACGATAGCACACCGTGGGAGTGTTTTTTTGTGCTATAATCATAATAAAGGGAATAGAAAGGGGTTGTATAGTTTTATGGCAAATGGCGATGCGGAAGAATATGTGATAAAGATAACAGAAGAAAAAATCACCACAGAAAACAACATAAATGTTACAGCTTATGGCATTTGCATAAAGAATAAAAACAGTTCAGCACGTGTGGATGATATTTCTACAGATAAGTTGCTTGTTGAAAGAATTGCAAAGTTATGTAAAACTTATAGAGTTTCACCGATCCATTTGAAAGATGTAGTAGAAGATCAGTTGGCTTTAAACTATTGATTATATGTGCTTAACTATACTTAAAATATATACTAAAACTTTGACCCTCGGCGTTAGCCGAGGGCTTTATTATTCTACTGTAACAGATTTAGCTAGATTTCGTGGCTTATCTACATCATGGCCTAGTGTTTTTGCCACAAAGTATGCAAACAGTTGAAGTACTACAACTGTCAAAAAGGGCATAACATCATCGTTGCAACTAGCAAGTTCTAAGGTCTTCATTTGAGCCGGAATATTTTGCAGGATTTTTTCTTTTGATATTAACAGAATTTGCCCGCCACGTGCCTGTGCCTCTAAAATATTGCTTATCATCTTTTTTTGCAGCCGCTCTTGGCTTAAAAGAGAAATCACAAGCGCATTTTCTGTAATCAACGAAATAGGCCCGTGTTTCAGTTCACCTGCCACATAACTTTGCGCGTTTATATACGCTAGCTCTTTTAGTTTTAAAGCACCTTCTTTGGCAATGGCACTGTCTAACCCTCTGCCTATAAAGAAAATATTGCTGAATTGCGAACAGAAGTTTGCTAAATTTTCTACTTCTTTGAGGTTATCTTTCAATATGTTCAGTAGCTTTTCTGGTATGTCTAAAATATCTTTGCTAAGCTCAAAGATTTGAGATTCTTGCAATGTTTTACGCTTAAATGCTAATTCTACTGCCAAAAGATAAAGTATACAAATTTGAGCCATATAAGCTTTGGTACTCGCAACCGCCACCTCTGCACCCGCATTGGTATATATAACATGGTCGGCTTCTCTGCTCATGCTGGAGCCTTTTACATTTATTATCCCTAAAGTAGGTACATTGTTCAGCTTTGCAAGCCTTAAAGCTGCCAGAGTATCTGCGGTTTCTCCGGATTGTGAGATGCAAATTACCAAGGTTTTTGACGTTAAAATTGGGTAAGAATATCTGAACTCGCTGGCAATTTCAACTTCAACCGGCAGCCTGGCGAATTTTTCAATCCAATACTTTCCCAGCAATCCGGCATAGCGTGCGGAGCCACAAGCTACAATTATAATCTTTTCAATTTCTTCTAAATTAGGGAGTGCTTGTAATTCAAGATCAGGCAGACCGTTTTTAATATTATGCTTTAAAATTTCTTTTAAAACATTTGGCTGCTCAAATATTTCTTTTAACATAAAATGCTCAAAGCCGTGTTTGTCGTTAACATCAGCTTGCCAGGTGGCAATGTTTATCTTTTTATCTAACTTTTGCCCATTTTGATCAAACACAGCAACAGAATCCTTTTTAATAACGGCAAGTTCATTATTTTCTAAAATGTAATATTTATTTGTGTAGTTTAAAATTGCGTTAAGATCGGAACACAAAAAATTTTCATTATTACCCAGCCCAACAATTAACGGACTTTCCTTTCGCAATGCAAATAGGGTATCATCATAACCTTTGAACATGATTCCAAGTGCATAGGTTCCAACTAACTCTTTTTGAGTGCAAAGAATTGTTTCAACAGGATCACCGTTATAGTAATAATCTAATAGTTTGGCTACGGCTTCGGTATCTGTTTCGCTTTCAAATTCGTAACCAAGTTTAATAAGCTTATTTTTAAGTTCGGCGCTATTTTCGATAATACCGTTATGCACCACTGATACTTTTGGGGTGGTATGAGGGTGCGCGTTAGCAGAAGAGGGTTTTCCGTGGGTTGCCCACCTTGTGTGCCCAATTGCGCAATGCGAGTTTAATTTGGTTTTTTGCGCTGATATCAATTCTTCTAGAGCATTCAGTTTACCCACTGTTTTGAGTGTAAACAGTTCATCTTTATGCGTAACTGTTATTCCTGCTGAATCATATCCGCGATATTCCATTCTTTTTAACTCTTCAATAATTACTTCACTGGCATTTTTAGTGCCAACATATCCTGCAATTCCACACATCAAATTCTTCCTCCATAAAAATTAATTTTCGGCGGTTCTTTTTTTTATTTTAAGATATCTTTTAAAGAAGCCATCTAAAATATTTACAGCAGCGTTAGCAAGCAGCATGGCAAACAGCACACCTTCTTCAAGATCGCCTTTGTATCTAAATACCATTGTAAGTATGCCTGCAAATATACTGTAGATAATTTGGCTTTGAGTAAACTTTGGTGCAGTAACAGGGTCTGTTAACATAAAAACTGCAGCAAAGAATAACATTCCGGAACATAGCTCATAAAAAACTGAATTTAATCGTTGTTCCGGAATTCTTGGTACTAAAAGTGAGATTAGTGCGCAAGTCCCTAAAAAAGAAAAGGTGATTTTAGGTACAATAGCTTTTTTATATATTAAAAATGCTAAACAAACACAGATCATTAAAATTTGAGTGCAACCTATTGCTCCGGGCTGATTGCCAATAAAAGCATGGAATTTTTCAATCACCGGTTCTGCACCATCTTTAAGAGAGGAAAGTATAGTGCCTACGGCAGAAGCTTCGTTTTTAAGTGGCAAGGCATAGTTGAAGAAACTAGCTTTAAAGCTAATAGCTACAAAACTTAAGCCCGCAGCAGCAGGGTTAAATATATTGTTGCCATAGCCACCAAAAGGCAGTTTGGCTACAAAAATGGCTATAAAGCATGCCAGAACGTAAAACCAAAAGCCAGTTCCACTAGGCAGCAGAAAAGCTATGATTAAGCCGGTTGCTATTGGGGATATATTCTTATCACGTATTTCGCCGAAAAATAGTTTTTGGCCGTAAAAATCAAAAAAACAGCATAAGAGTACAGCAAATCCACAGCGGAATATTACATTAAAACCGTAGTAAATGACGGCAAGCGGCAGAATAAACAGCAAAGCGATGAGTAGATCTGATATATTTTCGTTTTGGTTCTGGTTTTTGTTATGAATATATGCCATAAAACGCCACCTTTTGTAGATTAATTAAGAAAGTTTTAGATTTTTTATAAACTCTTCGAATTCGTTATTATTAGAAACCCGATGCACTTTTTGCGGATTATTATAAATTGCTTTTACTTTGTTAAAGATAGAAAGTGTTCCGGTTTGAAAAGCAGAGCTTTGTTTTGCTTTTTCTTTTTCACTTTCAATTGGTTTATCTAAATACACAAACTGAGGTTCTAAACCAAAAACTAATTTTGGTGTTAACATAGCGCTGGAGCATGTGCTTATTAGGATTTTTTTTGCGGATGATTTATTATTCATAATAAACGATTCGAAAGGGATCTGCTTTAATTTCATAGTTTGGTACCCTTCGTACTCCACCGGTACTTTAGCAACCGATGGATGGAATTTTACTGCAAAGTCCTCTTTTTTTACATATTTTTCTATAATTTTTAGCATTTCTAATTCTTGGTCAGCTCGTTCTTTATAGAAAAAGCCACTGTTAAAGAATATTATTTTACTTTTTTCAAATGCTTCATCGGGTTCGTAATTGAATATATAGTTATAAATTTCAATAAGTTCTTTGTCGTTTAAATCTATTTTGGGCAAAGATGCTATTTTATTAAAATTTGCAAATCCAATTAAACTTGGCTCATAAAGAAACCGACCTGTTGCTTGCGGCATTAGCGATTTATATTTTAACAATAAAGCTACATTATAATTGTTAGCAAATATAAGATCTCTATTATTATATAAACGATATTTGCTATAATATTGCCCTATACCTTCGTCATAGAAATAGCATTTAAACTCTTTATTCCTACTGCCGAAGTAGCTAAATAATTTAACATTAAAACTCAAACCGGATGCAGCATAAAGTGCGGAATATGTTTTTTTAGTAATGTCAAAAGAGCCGTCTAGACTAAGTGAATTAATATAATTAAAAGTTTTGTTACCACCAAGGCCGAATAATTCTTCATTCAGCACTTCTTTAGAATCGTCTGAGGCATCCACTTTAAATTCATAAACGTTTTCAAAAATTCCAAGTGCTTTAATCCTTTGAGTTACTGTGCTCATATCGTTGTAGCCGCCCAAAGTATGCGCTAAAAGATCACCCGGAGCGTTATTTAAAACATTCCGTTTAAGATTGATTATATTAATGAACTGATATGGACTTCCGCCCGAAAAACATATCATAAATGTTCACATACCTTCAGCTAAATTTAAACTCACAGCATCGTAAATGTGCTTGCCATAAACGTATTTATTATCTGCATGATTAATTGCTTCTAAACATTTTTCTTTGCAGGTGTTAAAATATTCCGATATAAATTTACCATTACGTGCATTAGAATACAGCAGAGAAAGATATATATCTGCCTGCACAATTGGCACTAAAAAGTTATCTTTTGCATTCATCTTACGTGTTTTATGCAACGCGGCCAACAGGTTATCGTTATTAATAAATTCCGCGTGGGTATCATATATCATACTTTCCAGCGCGTACTGAAAATCTTGCACATAATGCGTACCGAATTCACCATCTAAAATTGTTAAGATTAGATATTCAGTAAAATAATAACAAAAGGAGAATTCTTCTTCTTTTTTTGCAATAATAGAATTTATAAGCTCATCGTTAAAGATAGTCTGTAAAAACTGTAATTTATCTTCAATCTGCCAGGGAGCACGCTCAAAGTTGGCAATTGCAAGGTATATTTTATTCAAATACAAGGTTTCTGCCAAACTTTGTGTTTTTGCCCCCAGCTTTAAGCAAGAAATTAAGTTTAAATAACCGAGCCAAGTTTTATATTCCGTAAGCAGACGTTTTTCATCAAATAATATAAAGTCTGCCAGGGGTACGGTGGCAATGGTATATAATGGGTCACTTATTACATTTACGCTTTTTGCACACGCAAAATATTCTAGATTAAAAAGTTCGTCCGCATTCCATTCAGAGGCAAGTTCATCGAAAGCTAAATTATTTTTTACAATAATCTCTTTGCGGTACAGTTTATTACCAAGCGGTGAAAATAGATTTTGGTTGAGCAGTGTTAGAATTACATTCTCGCAATTTTTGTTTTTTGTGTAACTCATTGGGTTAATTTTTTCAGGCACGGGAGCATCTGTGTTTAAAAAGCCAATTGAGCACACAGCTAAGTCGAACCCGCAAATAGCATCTTCTAATTTTTTTAAGGTGTCTGCCGCAAATATATCACTCGGCTTCCAAAAAGCAAGAAGTTCACCGTTTGCACAAGAAATCCCTTTGTTTAAAGCAGCAGAAAAACCTTTATGTTTAGGCAGGTTAATAATCTTGATATTTTTAAGTTCGGCGGTTTCTTCTTTTAATATTTTTACATATTCTTTTTCAGAATCATCGTTTATTACAATAATTTCTAGATCGTTTAAATTTTGCTGGTTTAAAAGATACCGCCAAACCATAAACCTTTGTACATTTTTATAGTTATAAAACGGAATTATAACACTAATCAATTAAATTCCTCCAGCTTATTACTTAAGTTAAGCAAAATGTTGATTACAGTTCCACGTGGAATAATTTTATTGCTGTTGCTGGCATAAATAATTTAGAACTTCTTCATATACCATTTGTTTTTCTTCTGAGTTTTTCATATTTTTAAGTGTTAGCATTTTAGTTTTGCATTCATCTTCACCGATTACAATGCAGAAGTTGGCATTTATTTTATCGGCATATTTAAATTGCGCTTTAACACTTCGCTGCATAACATCTAATTCCGAAGCTATATTCTGTTTTCGCAAATCTGCAAGCAGCTGCCACGCAAGAGTTTCTGCGTCTGGGTTTCCTTTACTGGCATTTACAATAAACACATCACAACTCTTTGGAGTGCTAAATTCATAATTTTGCTCTTCAAGCAGCATAAGTAACCGCTCGAGCCCCATGCCAAAACCAAATGCAGGAGTTTGCGACCCGCCTAAACTTTGCACAAGGTCATCATAACGGCCACCGCCGAGAACAGCTAAATTATTTCCGTCTGGAGTCCTCGCAATAAATTCAAAAACAGTTCGGTTATAATAATCTAACCCTCTCACAAGTTTATTATCTATTTTGAATGCAATGCCATTTAGTTGCAACAGGTTTTGCAGACGGATAAATTCTTTTTTGCAATCCGGGCAAAGATATTCTGTAATTTTAGGCGCGGTTTCATTTAGTGCAGTACATTTTTCTTGTTTACAATCTAGCACGCGCAGAAGGTTTTTATTCATGCGGGTTTGGCATGTGCTGCAGTAACTTTCTTTGTGTTTTGCAAAATATTCATTTAACGCATCAACATAAGACTTCCTACAAACTTTGCAGCCAATTGAATTTATTGCCAAGGTGAGACCTCTTGTGATTTTAAACTCAGCAAAAATCCGCATTAGCATAGAGATCATATCAACTTCAATTTCAGCTCCGCTTGCACCAAAAACCTCTACACCAAACTGATTCAATTCTCTAAAACGACCGGCCTGAGGTTTTTCGTATCTAAAACAATTTGCAAAGTAGAACAATTTAAGAGGTAAATTGCCCTGCAAAAGATTATTTTGAATACAGGCACGCACAGCTCCAGCTGTACCTTCCGGCCGCAGAGTAATAGATCTGCCGCCTTTATCTAAAAATGTATACATTTCTTTTTGCACAACATCTGTTTCTTCACCAACCGACCTTTCAAACAGTTCTGTGTATTCAAATGTGGGAGTGATAATCTCGCTTAGACCATATAAATCCATTATATTTCTTATAATTTTTTTGATTTCGTGCCATCTGTAAGCGCGCTTTCCAAATAAGTCTTGTGTTCCTCTTGGAGCTAAAATATTCTGATTCATATAACTTCTACCCTTTCTTATAATTAAGATACTCAATTAATATTATATCTCAAAACAGTGCAAAAAGCTACCCCTTTTAGCTTTGTTTATAAATATGGTGGTTTTAAATATAATAAAAAGCCCTTATATGAGGGCTTTTAAAAATCCAAAATATTAAATTGCGCTGAACATTGGCAGAAAATTTGGTTGTTTTTGTTTTGGCATTACAATTGTGGCTACAAAATATCTGATCTCATCCATTGTGTGGTCGTTTTGCTTTTTTGGCTCATCTTTTGAGCAGTTTTTAGCCCATTCATAAAGAGCAAATTCACGAATACAGTTTTTACAGTTTTTAGCGATAATAATCTTTTTGGAATTTAATGCTTCGCTTACTAAATTAATGCCAGAGATCACATCGTTTTCGGCTTTTATTACTTTAAATTTTCTTCTGCGTTTAATACATTCAATAAAACTAGAAGCCGAAGGGTCGATTATAATTGCAGAGATATTGTGGTTGCCAACAAATTTGATGAGGTCGTTATAATATTCTTCATCTGTTTTTCTTTGGCCGCTTTTTTTAGAGTCGTAATAATATTCCGAAATTCTATACCACACGCCACTATGCAACCCCCACAGCCCAAAAGCCATAGGGTTTGTTATGCCGTAATCGCATGAGATATAATACTTTGAGAAGGTATCCGGCAAATTGTCTACGGTGTGTTTTAAAACGTCAAAGTTCTGATAAACAAGGCCATCTGCACTGCACCAAACACCTTCTATAAAACGTTTGTAAAATGCGCCGGAATAGAGAAGCTTATATCTTTCTTTAATTTCTGGTGCCAAAGAAAGATTATCTTCCATTGTAAAATGAAGGTATAAAGTTTTAATTTTAGGCGGATTTTCAATCCATTTTTTATAAAACCAATGCTGTGTACCTTCTGGGTTGCAGTTAAACCACAGTTTAGAATTGGTTACCGAGCATCTGGCAATTGCCTGCTCCACAAAAGATTCGGGTTGCAGAGCCACTTCATCGAACATAACACCTGCTAAAGTAATACCTTGAATAAAACTGGCAGCCATTTCATCCTTTCCGCCGAATATGTAAAACCGATTAGAGCTCGTATCTTTTAATACATCAAAATAGTTTTTAGACTTGTTGTATTTAATTTTAAGGCCCCAACTTTTAAGGAGTGGAAGTATGGGGTAAACAACATTTCGCAAGGCAGAGATAATTGTTTTGCCGCAGATTGCAAATGCAGCGTTTTTAAAGTTTTTTTGTGCCCATATAATAAACGAAAGTGTTGTGGCGAATGTTTTACCGCTCCTGATTGCGCCGTCGCAGATGATGGCTTGGTAGTTATAATATGGCAAAATTTTATTCCACCAGTTTAAAACAATGAGTTGCTTTTGGGAGAGTATAACGTGCTTATCCATTTTGCTTTTCCCATTTTTGTGCTAGCTTTTTAGCGCCTTCATCTACAAAATCGAATATATTTTTCTCTTGTTCAGTTTCAGCAAGTTTTCTGCTTAGTTCACTTAAAATGGTAAGCGCTTTTAAACGATCGATAAAAGTAACTTCAAGCCCGCCATCGGCATCTTTTTTAATTTTGGTAATATTAGAAAGATCCATAGCCTTTAGTTCTTCTTTTTGATCTTTTATATCGCAAAACAAAATTGTAGCAATATTATCAGATGCTTCTATTGCGATCTTTTGCAATTCTTTTATGGTTTTTTCTTGAATTTTTACGTATTTATTTTTTTTCTTATTCATAAACATCAAAACCTCCAGTAATTGTTGAATTAAAGAGAAAAAAAGTTGCAAGTAAACGAGCAACTTTAAAATTGACTAAGTATTAATGGTATGTTAAAATAGTTAAAGTAGGTAAGTATATTTGGAGGTTTTTAATATGCACAAAAACTTATATGTAATTTACGGCAGCGACCTTAAAGCGAAGCAAGAATTTGTGCAGAAGCTGATCTCTGCAAGTAATATCTCAGAGGAGTTTAATAAAACTATATTAAAAGATGATTTTTCTCTTGAAGATATTATAACCACAGCTCAAACTGTGCCGTTTGGAGTAGGGAACCGTTGTGTTGTTGTTTATGATTTTTTGTGGGAAAAGCTGAAAAAGAAAGAGCTAAAAATACTAGAGGAATGCTTAAGTTCGCTTTCTAATAACACAACGCTTATATTTGTTAGAACAGAAGAAAATCTGCTGCAACCGGCAAAAAAATTATTAACAACTCTTTTTGCTTCGGCAAAGGTTGTGGAGCTAAATATTCGGTCGGAACAGGAATCTGCAGAAATGTTGCAGAATATGTTCAGAGGAGAACATATAAAAATAAGCAAGTTTTCTTGTGCAGATATTGTAGAACGCTGCAAAAACAATCCGCTGCTTTTAAGCAATGAATTTGCTAAACTTTGCGCTTATGCCAAAGCGTTTAATAAAGAGCAAATTGCTGAAGAAGATATAGATTTAATGGTAAGCTATGAACCGGAGCAGAATATTTTTAAATTAGGCAATGCAGTGCTTAAAGGTGACTTAAATTATGCATACTCTGCACTCACAAAACTTTTTGCTCAGGCGCAGCAGGCCACAGCAATTGTTGGTTCGTTGCGTTTTGTGTTTTCGGATCTTTTGATTGCAAAACTGGCTTTAATGGAGCGGCATTCTGAAGCCGAACTGCAAAATGATTTTAAAAATATGTTTAAAGGCAAAACTTTTAGGATAAAAAACGCTTTAAAAACCGCTCAAAATTTCTCTTTAGAGGCTATATGTAATTGCGTTACAATTCTTAAAGAGGCAGATATTTCTCTTAAAACTTCTGCTGCAGAACCACAAGGAGTATTACAAGAGGCGATCTGTAAGTTAAATTTATGCTTGCATGGAACAGAGTAAATTCTATATATAATAAGGGGTGGAATAGATGCAGGGAGAAAATATAGAATTAAGACCGGTTACTTTTAAAGATGCTGAGATTCTTTTTAATTGGCGTAAAGATTTTTACACCCAAAAGAATAGCTTTTCTGAGAATGATATTATTTGGGAGGAACATGAATTGTGGCTTAAACGCAAATTGCAAGACCCTAATTGTTTTATGTTTATATGTATGTTGCAAGGATCGGCAATAGGCAAATTACAAATAGATGTTGTTGAACGCATTGGCAATATTGGTTTTGTGGTTGCCCCAGAAGCGCGCAGAAAAGGTTATGGCGCAAAAATAATAGGGCTTGCGGCTAAAGCTGTGCAAAAAGAGGTTGATATTTTAATTGGATTGGTTAAATCTAATAATATAGCATCTCAAAAGTGCTTTTTAAAGAATGATTACACGTGCTTTACTGGCGGCGATACACACGTTTATATAAAATCAATATAATAAAAAAGTTTTGAACGTATTTGAATTTTTAAAGCGCCGCAATTTTAAATAAATAGAGTTGATTTAGGAAAACATTTGTGATAAAATGTTAATAATCAAAATGGTTGTTTGGCGTTTTATTAATGCTGAAATTTTTTAGAGGGGATATAAAGATGAAACAGGAGAGTAAAACAGTTAATTTATGGGAGAATTTATATTCGCAGCAACATTTAGGGCCCAAATACCCTGAAGATGCGGTTATTAGATTTGCATTTAACAATTTAACACCGGGCCAGAAAGTTTTAGATTTGGGTTGTGGAGCGGGCCGGCACGCAATGTTTTTAGCAGAAAATGGCTTTGAAGCTTATGGTATTGATATTTCTGAGAACGCTATTTTAGAAGCAAAGAAAAGGGCGCAAGAAAAAAACTTATCGGTTGTTTATAAGGTAGCGTCATGTGAATCTATTCCATTTGAAGACGAGTTTTTTAATGCTTTAATTGCTTGTGGCACAATATATTATGGTGATGTTTGCATGGTGCAACATGCTGCTAGCGAGATTTTTAGATTGCTGACGAAGGGCGGAAAGGCTTTGATTGTAGTTCGTTCGTTGGAAGATTATAGATACAGCAGATCTTTAGAGATAGAGCCACACACAATTATAATTAATGAGCAAGATCAAGCCAAGAGCGCGGCGAATGAAAATGGTATGAAAATGCACTTTTTTAACAGAGCAGAATTGCTAAAACTTTTTTCGAACTTTGCTAGGGTGGATATAGAACGTCAGATTGTTACACACGGGAACGAATCTTATGCGGACAATGACTTTTTGGTGTTTTTGCAAAAATAAATTAAGTATATACGAATTATGCTAATTAAAAATATGAGGGAAATGCAATATGAAGATGAAGGGCAAAAAGATATTGGTTGCTCATCAACCTAATTATTGGCCATATCCGGGGCTGCTTTCTAAAATTGCCCATGCCGATGTTTTTATATATATGAGCAGCGTTCAACTTAATACCCATAGTTGGCAAACGCGTAATCTAATAAAATCAGCGAATGGAAGCCAATATTTCAACGTTCCGATTATAACAAAAAATAGGCGTTATCAGCAGATAAGGGATGTTGAAATTTGTTATGAAAGTAAATGGCAGGGAAAATTTATTAATGCAATAAAAACATATTATGGCAAAGCGCCTTATTTTAAAAAATACTTTCCGATTTTGCAAGAAATATATTCTAAAGAATGGCAAAGTTTGAATGAGCTAAATATATATAACAAATTTTTTGCTAAACGAACTGAATATAAAGCCAGCAATTTTTTATGATACTGATTTTGAATTTAGTGCTCACAAAACAGATTTGTTGGTGCAGATGTGCAAAGAGCTAAACTGTAATTTTTTTCTTTCTAACAAGGGAAGTTCGGCATATGTGGAGATTGAAAAATTTAATGCAAACAATATAGATCATATGTATATGGATTGGATTTGCCCCAAATATCCGCAGCTGTTTGGGAATTTTATTCCGAATCTTTCTATTTTGGATATGCTGTTTAATTGTGGCCCCGAAGCTACTGAAGAAATTATAAAAGACGATAAAAACTGTGTTTTTTCTGAAGTTAATTCTCCATTATGAGTAATAGGGAAAGTATAGAAATCTTAAATTTATAGCTTTGTAAATTTTAAATAGAAATAAATCCTGTGAAGCGGGATTTATTTAATCTACAATTTTTCAAAAAAGTACAAAAAATCCCGAGTTTGTGGCTTTATTAAAGCAAAAATTTTATTTTGTTCCACGTGGAACAATTGTTGAAAACTTTTTTGTGCGTAAAAATACACCCTCTATAAAGGGTGTATTTTTATTTGATGTAAGATAAATGAATGGATTTTTTAAAAAACGAATCAAGTTAAATACCCGTTAACAAAAGCAGAACCAGACATCCGTTTGCCGTTTTCTGGTGCTACGGTTACTAATTCTATTGCAGCGTCAGCACAGCCGATAATTAGTTGTTTTCCTTTAGCAATTTCACCTGGCTTAAGACTGTTGTTAGGTACAATTTTCGCTTTTAAAATTTTAACTGTTTTACCGCCAATTTGTGTTCTGGCAACAGGCCAAATATCTAAACCGCGTATTAAATTAAGAACTTCTTGTGCTGGTTTCGAGAAATCTAAATTACTCATCTCTTTGGTTATTTTTGGCGCAAATGTTGCCTGCACTTCGTTTTGCGCTTTGGCTTTAAAATCTGGTTTTGTTAGCAATTCAAGCCCTTCTAGCAATGCACTGGCACCCAGTATTGCCAATTTTGCAAACAGCGTTTTTGCGGAATCGTCATCTTCTATTTTTATCGATTCTTGGTTCACTATACCTCCAGCGTCTAATTTTTCTTCCATAAACATTATAGTAATACCGGTTTCTGATTCGCCGTTTATCAAGCTCCACTGAATTGGAGCAGCACCGCGGTATTTTGGTAGCAGCGACGCGTGAACATTAATACAACCGAATTTTGGCAGTTCTAATATCTGTTTGGGCAAAAGCATGCCGTAAGCAGCTACAACAATTACATCTGGTCGTAAGGATTTAAGCCTAGTTAGAATTTCTTCTGATTTTAGGGTAGAAGGGCAAAACACCGGTATTTTGTGCTGTTGTGCCAGCATTTTGACGGGAGAAGGTGTGAGAATTAATTTGCGGCCAACAGGTTTATCTGGCTGGGTGAACACCGCAATTATATGGTGTTTGCTGGTGAGTAGGCTAGTTAAAGTTACGGCTGCAAATTCAGGAGTGCCCATAAAAACTATATTCATCTTAAAACTACCTCATTATAATTTAAAAATGAACTAAAAACAATCAAAAATTATGCTTTTTGTTCTAAATCGAAAGCAATATCTTTAAATAATTTACCAACCAGGTGGTCGGTTTCATGGCATGCAATTCGTGCATCCAAGCCCTTCATAACCAATTTAAATTCTTTGCCGATTCTATCTTGAGCCACAATTTCAATCTCTTCTGGCCGCTTAACCTTGCCAAAAAGGCCAGGGCAAGAAAGGCAGCCTTCAGTATCTATTACCTCACCTTGAGCTTTTGTTATTTTGGGGTTAACAAATTCCAGGCGTTTATCTTCGTTATGAAGCACAAAAACTCGCTTTCTGATGCCAATTTGGTTTGCAGCTAGCCCCACACCTTGCGCTTTATCTAGGGTTTGGTGCATATCATCTAACAATTCTGCCAGATGAGAATCAAAGTGTTCAACATCGCGGCAAATTGCCCTTAAAACCGCCTCTTTTTCGTTAAATATTCTGCGTTCTGCCATAAAATCTTTCCTTTCTTAATCTTAAAATGACATATTAATCATCTATTTTAGTATATCGCAATAATATTGTGAAGTCAAGCAAGGAAATGCTTGAATTACATCCCATATTTTTACCATTTTTGTTATATTTTGCACATACGTTTTCGAAAAATAATAAAAATTTTCTAAAAAACGTTAAAGTTTTAAAATTTGCAGACGATATCTAATACAGATGGGATTCATCTAATAAAAAATTTAAGTAAATATTAATGAAGGAGTGCTTTATATG
>JAFPTG010000009.1 GCA_017400345.1 Oscillospiraceae bacterium | reverse complement strand
ACATTCTATCTAATGAGTTGCTTTTTTCTAAATATTTTATAAATGCTTTCTTAAATTTTTTTGTAAAATGTTGATCTACAGCCGAAGCTTTAATTGTTGTTATCTCCGAAATTGTCTCAATCAAAATGGTATCTAAATCTGCATTATGTTCTATTTGATCTTTTAATAATTTCTTTAGCTTACTTTGAAACAGAAAAATTATTATACAATATATTAGTAAGGCTGAAAAGCTTATCATGTATAATTTAAAGTTAATTGCACATAAAGTTATACTACACCCTATGATAAGAATTACATTAATACAACCGTTAACTAATAACTGTGTTATTGTGTCTTTAATTTGATAAGCACTATTAAAGTTTGTTAATATCTCGCCCAGTTCACGTGTTTTAAAAAAATTTATTGGTAGTTTTAATACATGATTATAATATTTAAGCATAATCTTAACATCTATTTTTTTGCCGAAAATTGAAAATAAATATGATCTTATTGCGGAAATTACTAATTCGAAACTGCCGATGAAAATAAACAGCACTGTTACATTTTTAAGCAAAGTATAAGATTTGCTCGGCAGCACATTATCTATTAAAATTTGATAGTAAAACGAGCCTGTTATTCCTAATAAGATACCTATTAAAGATAATAACACTAAATAAAATAAATATTTTTTTATATGTAAGTCTTGCCAATTGATTTTTTTGTTGTCTTGATTTTTAACAGTTTGTGGTAAGTTTTCTTCTTTAAAAAAATTTATAATTGTTTCGCTCATTTTAAAGCAGCTTTGAGGTTTGAACCTGCTATTTGGTTTAATTAAGAATAAAACGCCGGTCCATTCTTTTGAAAAATCTTCTTGGTTTTGTTTAGTTTTACCTAGCCTTGGATCTGCAATTATTAATTTGTTTCCCCGTTTTTTATAGATAACCACATAATGATCACCATATTTTGTTTGTATTTGAGCAATGCACGGTAGTGGTATATTATCTTTAAAAACTTTGTGAACCACTTTTACAGCGTTAACATCTAAATTTAATTTTTTGCAGCCTTCAACCATTCCAAATCCGCTAGTTCCGTTTTTATCGGTGCCAATAACCTCACGCATTTGGGTGACAGATATTTTTAGGCCATAAAATTTACAGATCATGGCAAGGCAAGCCGCACCACAATCTGAAGAATCGTATTGGTATATAAAATGAAACTTCATGCTGATCTATTTCCTTTTCTTTACTTCCCTTTTATATGCTATTAATATTATTATTTTTATCTACATCCCTGTCATATTATAAGTCTATATACATATTTTGTGCGTCCTCTTTTAGAGCATGTGTTAAAACCTGTGTTACCTTAACTCTTTTAATTTTTTCCGCAATTCTTAACTCTATTGTATCGTTTTCTTTCACCTCATATGAAGCTCTTGCTACTTTATTATTAACCAAAACATGCCCCGCATCACATAATTCATTAGCTACTGTTCTTCTTTTAACAAGTCTGGATACTTTTAAATATTTATCCAGCCGCATTAAAATCTACCACCTTTCTGCCGTTAATAAACACATACTGTGGCTCTTCAAAAGCATGATAAAATGGATGTTTTTGAAAAATTACTAAATCTGCATCTTTGCCAACTGAAATTGAACCCACTCTTTTTTCTATTCCACAAAATTCTGCCGCGGTTATTGTGATTGAATTGAGTGCATCTTCTTCTTTTTGACCGTTTTTAACAGTAAGCATGGCATGAAGTGGCAAACATTGGATAGGGATTACTGGATGATCTGTACATAGAGTGGTTTTTATGCCTTTTCTATTTAAGATGGCAGGTGATTTATTAGTTAAATCTTTTAGCTCTGGCTTTGATCTATCTGTTAGCAACGGGCCTACAATTATTTTCACGTTTTCTTTTTTCAAATAGTCTGCTACTTCTATTGCGCCCGTACCATGAACAATAACGTAATCTAAAGAAAATTCTTTGGCAATTCTAATTGCTGTGCAAATATCATCTCCTCTGTGAGCGTGAAAATGTGCTTTTGTTTTCCCCTCCAGCAATGGGAGTAATGATTCGCATTTGAAATCATAGTCTAGGTCAGCACCTTTAGATTTTTTATCTTTTGCATATTTTTGAGCTTTAAAAAGTTGCTCCCGAATTATTGCTGCAATGCCCATACGTGTTATTGGCATACTATCTTTTTCATCATACTGTTTTTTAGGGTTTTCGCCTAGTGCAAATTTTGTGCCGATATTTACCGAAATTAACGCTTCTTCTATAACATTGCCATAAGTTTTAAGGCATGCAATTTGCCCGCCAATTGGGTTTGCACTGCCCGGTGCAACTGCCACTGTTGTTACACCATATCTTCTTGCTTCTGTAAAGCATCTATCTTTCATATTAATGCCGTCTGCTGCTCTTAATTGCGGTGTTGCAGGGTCTGTTGATTCATTACAATCCTCCCCTTCAAATGCCAGGGAGTCTTCATAAAGACCAATATGACAATGCGCATCAACAAAGCCCGGAAACATTAATCCGCCTTTTACGTCTAATGTCTCTTGATCATCTTCTTTTCCGTTTAACTCTAACATATTGCCTATACTTTTAATTTTTGTTCCTTCAATCTCAACAAAACCATTCTCAATCACTTTATTATTCTCTGCTGTGTATATTTTTGCGTTAATTATCTTCATTATTGCTCTCCCTTCTTTATGAGTACTACTGCGTGTGCTGCTATGCCTTCTCTTATACCGGTAAAACCTAAACCTTCTTCTGTAGTTGCTTTGATATTTATTAAGTTTACATCGCATTGAAGCGTGCTAGAAATATTATGTTTCATACTTTGAATATACTTGCTTATTTTAGGTTCTTCTAGTATTACAGTTGAATCTATGTTAACAATGTGAAAGTTTTGTGCTTTCAGTAAAGTATTTACTCGTTCCAGTAATTTTAGACTACTAATACCTTTAAATTTATCATCACTTGCTGGAAAATGCTGACCAATATCACCCAAGCCTGCTGCACCGAGTAATGCATCCATAATTGCGTGAACCAAAACATCTGCATCGGAGTGTCCTAATAGACCTTTATTATATTCTATTGTTACACCACCTAAGATTAACTCTCTGCCTTCAACCAAGCGATGTACATCATAACCATGCCCTATCCTCATGTGTCACCTCTAAAGTAGAATTTTTAATTACATAAAATTAAGCTATATACGAATGTGTAATAAAAAAACAAAAATGTACAAAAAAAGTAAAGTTTATGGCTTTGTTAAAACATTTTTTTAATTTTGTTCCACGTGGAACAATTGTGGAAAACTTTTCTTGCATGCCAAAACCTTTAATTTTTTAAGATTGCTTTTGGCTCTGTATAATAAAATTTGCAAATAGCATATCTTCTTTTGTGGTAATTTTGATATTACGCTCCTCGCCTTTTATAGTATGCACTGCAAAGCCCGCCAGTTCAAAAAGTCCTGCATCATCACTAAAAACTCCTTTGTTTGCAAACTCTTTATGAGCCTTAAGATACTTATCTTTTAAAAATGATTGTGGCGTTTGTACTTTAAACAGCACATCGCGATTTAGTGTTTTAGTAACTTTCTCATTCGCTACTTCTTTTATTGTATCGGTCACCTTGAGCACTGGTATGCAAGCACCGAAATGTTCCGCTTTCGATACGCATTCTTTTATAAGTGGTATACTAACAAATGGTCGGGCTGCATCGTGAATACATAAAATCTCAGAATTTACACTAGTTGCTTTTATTCCACAAAATGCCGACTCTTGCCGAAGTCCTCCTCCACTAATAATTTTCACGTTCAATTTTTTTAGCCACAACTGTGAAGTTAGGTCTCGTTTGGGGTTATTTACTAAAATTAATTCACTGAAAACTTTTGAGTCTACAAACTTTGATATACACTCCTCCAGCACCGTTTTACCAGTAAGTAAAACCTGCATTAACTTATCTTCACCAAAACGCGTAGAGCTTCCTGCCGCTAATATAATTCCACTTGCAAACACCTTTTGCCCTCCTTAAAATTTTGGCTTATTTTACTATTAATAGTTCGGATTTCGGACTTTTTGTTATATTTTTACAGCCGTTTTGTGTGACAAACACCGTATCTTCAATTCTTATTCCAAACTTACCGGTAAGATAAATGCCTGGTTCTACTGTAAACACCATATTAGGTTTTGTAACATCATCACTTTTGGGACTTAAAATCGGATTTTCGTGGATATTAAGCCCCAAGCTATGACCTAAACTATGCCCAAATTCCGCCTCAAAACCGCCTTTTTTTATTATATCTCTGGCAATTTTGTCTATTTCTTTGCAGGGGCCTTCTGGTTTGAGTTGCTTTATTGCTGATTCTTGCGCCGAAAGCACCAGGTTATATATCTCTTTTTGCTGTGTGGTCGCCTCGCCTATTGCAAATGTACGTGTCATATCTGAGCAATATCCGTTTACCTTAACGCCAAAGTCAAGTAATATTAAATCGCCATATTTAATTTCTCGCTTGCCAGGCATTCCATGCGGCTTAGACGTATTTTCGCCCGAAAGTACTATAAAGTCAAAAGAAGCATCTTGTGCTCCATGTTCTTTTAAAAATACAAAAAGCTTAAATGACAGCTCCGTTTCTGTTATGCCTGTTTTTACAGTTTTTAAGATGTATTCATAGCCTAAATCTAAAAGTTTTTGGCTTTCTTCAATATTTTTTAGTTCCTTAGCATCTTTAATGGCACGTGTTTTTAAAATAAAATCATTTAGAGTTCCATCGCTTAAAAGTTGTGCTGGTTTTATTATTGTTCTAAAATATTCGAACTGCGCTACATCGATCTCAGAAATATCTACTGCAATTTTTTTGCAATTGCAATATTCTACTAAATCTTTAAGCTGTTTTTGTAAATCTGTAACCAGAATAACTTCACAATCTTTTACTGTGTTTTTGCAATATTCAAAGTAACGGGAATCGACCAACAGATATGCTGATTTTGAATCTGTAAACAAAAGGCCTTCACTTGTAGAAGCATCAGAAAAATAAAAGCGGTTATTTGTTCCAAATATTAGCCCGGCGTCAATTTCATTATTTTCTTTAACAAAGTTAATTAGTGATTCTATTCTCAAATTTCTGCTCCTCCCGATTATGATTAAAATTTCAATATATAAACATGGCATCTCCAAAGCTATAAAATCTATATTTATTTCTTACCGCTAAGTTATACGCCTGCATAGTGAAATCTAAACCGCAAAAAGCTGCTACCAACATAATAAGTGTGCTTTCTGGCAGATGAAAATTTGTTAAAAGTGCATCTATAACATTAAACTTTGCGCCCGGATAAATGAACAGCTTGGTTTGGCCAGAATATGATTTAATCTCTCCGCATAAATTATAAACCGATTCAAGCGAGCGGCAACTGGTTGTGCCTACTGCAATAATTCTGCCACCAGTTTGTTTTGTTTGGTTTATTAAATTTGCCGTAACTTCCGGAAGTTCAAAATATTCTTCGTGCATTCTATGATCTATAATATTCTCTGTTTTAACCGGACGAAATGTGCCTGCCCCCACATGCAAAGTAACAAAGCCAATTTTAACTCCTTTTTCTTCTACTCTTTTAAGCAGCTCTTTTGTAAAATGCAAGCCTGCAGTTGGTGCCGCTGCAGAACCTAAATATTTTGAATAGACTGTTTGATATCTGCCTGCATCTTTGAGTTCTGTTTTTATATAATGTGGAAGCGGCATTTTACCCACTGAATCTAAAACATCAAAAAAGTTGCCAGAATAACTAAACCGCACCAAACGATTGCCGTTCTCTAAAATTTCTATAATCTTACCCACAAGCTTGTTATTAAAGCTAAAACTACACCCCATTTTCGCTCTCTTGCCAGGCTTTACCATAACCTCCCAAATATCTTTTTCATGCTCGCGTAATAATAAAAATTCCATCAATTCTGTGCCGTCTTCTTTGAAGCAGACCAGCCTTGCTGGCATGACCTTTGAATTGTTCAATACCAGCAAGTCATCTTTATTTAAATAATCTAACAGGTCGGAGAAGTGCTTATGTTCTATTGTATGTTCTTTTTTATTCAGAACCATAAGTCTAGATGCATCACGTGGGGTTATTGGAGTTTGGGCGATTAATTCTTGTGGTAATTGATAGTTAAATTGTGATTTTTTTAATTCCACAGCTTCACCCTCTAAATCTCTCTGTACATTATCCGTAAAAACGTCTTTTTCCCTTTCTGCAAAACAAGCGATGTATTTTTTAAATCTTCTTTAAATATTTTTCGGTTCACATCTGTTATTTTTTCACCATCTACTATAATTGAATTCTGTTCTATTAATCTTCTTGCCTCACTCTTTGATTTTGTTACTCCAGATTTAGTGAGTATGACCGTTAATTCAATTTCATCGGCTTCGTTAAAATCTACATCTTTAAGTTCAACGCATGGCATTGTCTCTATATCCATATTGCCGGTGAAAATCGCTTTAGCTGTTTTTTCTGCCTGCTTTGCCTTTTCTTCTCCGTGTACCAATTTTGTGACCTCAAATGCTAACAGTTCTTTAGCTTGATTAATATTTATATTCGATCTCTCCATCTCCTCTAACTCTTCTATTGAGATAAAGGTTAGAAGTTTAAGGCATTCGAATACCTTTTGGTCATCAATATTTCTCCAAAACTGATAAAAATCATAAACCGGCATTTTATCTTCATCTAGCCATAAAGCTCCTTTTTCTGTTTTGCCCATTTTTTTGCCTTCTGGTGTTGTGAGCAGTTTAAACGTCATACCAAACACTTCTTTATTTAAAGCTTTTTTAACTAATTTTACTCCGCCTAAAATATTTGACCATTGATCATCTCCGCCAATCTCTAGGTTGCAACCGTACTCTTTGTTAAGATGCAAAAAGTCGTAACTCTGCATAATCATATAATTAAATTCTAAGAATGAAAGCCCGCGCTCCATCCTGGATTTAAAGCATTCTGCTGTGAGCATTGCATTTACTGAAAAATAAGTTCCAATTTCGCGCAATAGTTCAAGGTATTTAAGCTTACACAGCCAGTCTCCATTACGGACAAAGGTTGCCTCTTTTAAACCAAAATACTTTGAAATTTGCTGTTGAAAACAATCTGCGTTGTAATCTATCTCTTCTTTAGAAAGCATTTTTCTCATATCTGTTTTGCCTGTAGGGTCCCCCACAAGCGTTGTGCCCGTGCCTAGCAAAATAACCGGTTTATTTCCGCCATCCATAAGCCGTTTGATGAATATGAGCTGTAAAAAATGCCCAACGTGTAAACTATTAGCTGTTGCATCACAGCCCATGTAAAATACTGCCTTACCATTATTTACTAGTTCTTCGATACCTTCTTTGTTTGTGAATTGTGCAATTGCACCACGTCTACATAGTTCTTCAAAAAGTTTCATAATTAGCTCTCCTTTTTATATAATAAATTTACAAATTAACTAAATTAGAACTTTGCGGTATCGTGCATTAGCACCACACTTTTTATGGCCGTGAAATTTTTGCATTTAAATCTATCTCCCTTTTACTTTAATCAAAAAAATATCATTTATTTTATTATGTAAAACAAAATTGAAAAATAGTGGAAAATACCACCTGTTAAAACGAAAATATGCCAAACACTATGCATATATTTATATTTTTTGCCAAGTATATATATTACCGCACCAATGCTATAGCATAGTCCACCCACAACAAGTAAAAATACACCTTTTGAACTAACTAATTTTAGCACCTGTTCTAACATAAAAACTACTTGCCAGCCCATAACCAGATAGCATGTGAGTGAAAGTTTTTCGAATTTTTCTAGGTTGATTATGTTAAGCGCGATTCCAAAAAGTGCTATAATCCAGGTAATACTTAAGAATATTGTACGAGCCAAGCCATTGTATAAACAAATGATGATTGGTGTATAGCTTCCGGCAATTAGCATATATATTGAACAATGGTCAAAAATTCTAAGAATGGCTTTTGCTTTACTTGGTTTTACTGCGTGGTAAACCGTGGACATTGTGTATAGTAATATTAGTGTGGTGTCATAAATTGAAACTCCTACTACACCTTTAGTGCAACTGAGGTGAGCTGTGTATTTAATGCCAAAAACTAACCCTAAAATTGCCAAAACCGCTCCAATTCCATGTGATATTGAATTTAATAGTTCCTCTGCAAAAGTGTAATATTTTTTTATCTTTCCCCATTGTAAATACCCTCTTTGTATGTTAGAACTTATTGCTGATTTGCACAAGATCATCTCTTTAAATTTCTAAAATTAAATTAACCGGGCCATCGGCTTCAGACTGTATCTTCATATCGGCACCAAAAACACCTAGCTTTGTTTGAATTGTAAAGAATTGCGGCATACTTTCGAACAAACGTTCTGCTTTAGCTTTATTTGCCGCTGCACTAAAAGAAGGACGATTACCGCTGTGTGCTTTTGTACATAATGTAAAATTAGAAATTAGTAAAATCTCTGCTCCAATATCTTTGGCAGAAAGATTCAATTTCCCATTTGTATCTTCAAATATGCGTAAATTCTCTACTTTTTGGCAAAATTTTTGCAGTGTTTCTTCCGTATCTGACTCAAAAATGCCAACAAAAACTAGCAAGCCTTTTGAAACTGAACTAATAAGCTTATTTTCTACATAAACAGAAGCGTGATTTACTCTCTGCACCAAACCTTTCATAAATCTACATCTCCGTTTCCGCATTTAAATATCTTTTAACCGAAATAACCCCAGAAACTGATTCAATCTCACGTATTACCCTATTTAGTTGCTCTAGACTTTCAACGCTTAATGTTATTCTTATTGAACTTTTTTGAGGCTCTACCTCTCTTGCATCAATTTCGTGCATGATTAACTTTGCATTCGAAATCTTGCCAGCTATAGTAGCAAAAAGCCTAAGCCTATTATGCGCAATGACCTCAATATTAGTGTTAAAATATTCACCATGTACTGTTTTGTTCCAAGTAACGTTAATCCAACGTTCGGGTTGTGCTGTTGCTTTTTGTGATACAAGTGCGCTTGGGCAAGTTTTTCTGTGCACCGAAATGCCATAGCCTCTTGTGACAAAACCTATTATTTCATCACCCGGCAACGGATTACAGCATCTTGCAAATTTAACCAAACATCCTTCTAAATCTCCTACAATAACACTATTGCCGCGCTTTAATTGCATTCCACTCGCCTTGTGCCGTTCTATTACTCGCTTTTCTGGCTCTGCTGCTTTATAATTTTTAGAATATATGTCTCGCAATTTAGGCGCAATTGCTGTGGCTGAAATACCCCCATATCCTAACGCTGCATAAAAATCATTTGCCTCATTAAATTTGTAAGCCTTCGCTACTTCAAGTGTAAATTTCTCATACTCTTTAGAAGGCAAATTAATTGAATTTTTCTTCAGCTCTTTTAAAAATTCTGCTTTGCCTTCCTGAATATTTTCTTCTTTATGTTTGTTCTTAAACCAACTTCGTATCTTGCTTCGTGCCTCGCTGCTTTTAACTACTTTTAACCAATCTCTGCTCGGTCCATTTGATTTTTCGTTTGTAATTACTTCAATAAGTTCCCCGGTTTTTATTACATGGTCAATAGAAACTAATTTGCCGTTCACTTTTGCTCCAACCATATGGTTGCCTACCTCTGAATGAATTGAATAGGCAAAATCTATTGCTGTAGAACCATTTGGCAAAGCTTTTACCTCGCCTTGCGGTGTGAAAGCATAAACTTCCTCTGGAAGAAAGTCTGATTTTATTGAAAGTAACAATGCGTCATTTGTATCTGACTCTTTTTGTACTTCAAGTAACTGTCGAATCCAAGCTAGGCGTTTATCAAAACCATCTTTCTTACTGCCCATGCCTAATTTATATTTCCAATGTGCTGCAATACCATACTCCGCTGTGTAATGCATCTCCCATGTTCTTATCTGGATTTCGAAAGGTATTGCATTGGAATCGATAACAGTGGTATGTAACGATTGATACATGTTAGGCTTGGGAGTTGAAATATAATCTTTAAATCTATTTGGCAACGGTCTAAACATATCGTGCACAATACCTAACATATTGTAGCATTCGATTTCTGTGTCTAAAATTATTCTAATTGCATAAACATCATAAATCTCTTCAAAGCGTTTATCCGCCATATAAGCTTTACGATAAATGCCATAGATACTTTTTACTCTACCTTCGAGGGCATGTTTAATGTTCTCACCAATTAAGCGTTCGCTAATTCTGTTCTTGATTGTATTTAACAGTCTTTGCCTGGCTTTTTGATTTATTTCTAGGTATTCCTCAATCTCATGGCAAGCATACGGGTCTAGCACCTTAATAGAGATGGCTTCTAGTTCTTCTTTAACGTTGCTCATACCTAATCTATGAGCGATAGGTGCATAAAGTTCCATTGTTTCATATGCTTTTAGACGTTGTTTGCTTGGCTTAACATACTTTATTGTTCTCATATTGTGTAATCTATCTGCTAATTTTATGATAATAACTCGGATATCGTGTGCCATAGCCAAAAACATTTTTCTAATATTTTCCATTTGAGTTTCTGTTCTGCTTGTATATTTCATTGTGCTAAGTTTGGTAACGCCATTTACCAAATAAGCCACCTCTTGCGTAAATTCCTTCTCTAATGTTTCAAAACTAACCGGAGTGTCTTCTAAAACATCATGCAAAAGTCCTGCAATAATTGTTTGAGTATCCATCCCTAATTCAAGCAAAATTTTCGCAACGGCCACAGGATGAATAATATACGGCTTCCCGGAATGGCGCATTTGACCATTATGTGCCTCTTTTGCAAATAGATATGCATTTTTTATCTGCCCTACACTTAAATTTTTTGTGTTCTTTTTAACGGTAGTAATTAAATCATCTAACAATTTGTCCAAAAAACTCCCCCTCCCCTCTCAGTTTTTTAGCATATTAATAATTCGCTCATGTTTCTAATAAACTTAAAATTTTAGAATCTTTGAGTTCACATTTCTCTGCTGATTCATTAATAGTTATATACTTTTTATGTAGAATTAAGTTAAACTCTTCTAACACATCAATAATAAGCCTAAATTTACAATATTGAATATTAAAATGCTGCAACTTTAAAAAAATGGAATCCACATCTTGAAAATTTCTATATCTTTTAATACATCTATATACTATTGCTACTTCCTCCCGTGTTGGGCATAAATTAGCTTTTAATGTTATTTTTCCTCTTTTAAAATTTTCGTAGTTTCCTCTCTCTTCAAAATAATTAGTCTGGTTAAATTGTGTTGGTCTTAAATCTACAATCTTAATTGTTGTTTGTTCTATTACACCATAATAATCTACCTTGCAAGAAACTATTGCATCTATATTTTCTCCGGGTTTATAGAAAAACTCATCAATCCCCGTAGAAAAACAAAGCAAGTCTCTTGTTTTTTCTTGTTGCACTACTCTTAGCTTTACATACTTGCCACCACAAAGCGGTATAATTTGTTTAATTTTTACATCTAAAATTTTAAAAAGTGGTTCTTCATTACCGCTCCCAAACGGCTGCAAAAGTTCTAGTTCAGAAATATTCTTAATGCTTAATTCTTTTAAATCTACTTCTTTATCTATTATTAATTTACTAGACGGCATCGTCAAAAAGTTCTTCTCAACATAATCTTCTAATTTTCTCTTAAATTCTTCAATTTTATCTACATAAATACTAAAACCTACCGCCGATTTATGACCACCATATTTAATAAAGCATTCTCCTACATTGTTTAAAGCATCTATTAACGGAAATTCCCCAACGCTTCTTCCAGAGCCTTTAGCTATTTTGTCATACTTTCCAATAACAATACAAGGTTTAGAAAATTTATCTGCAATTTTAGCTGCCACAATACCTAATACTCCCGGGTGCCAGTCATTACCATCAATTATAATTATTTTGCGGTTTTGTTCCTCTGTATTTTTGGCTAAAAAGTCAAGTGCAGAATTCAGGGCTTCTTTTTCTAACTGTTTACGCTCCTGATTCTTTTGTTTTAATTCCTCTGCCAAGCGCTCACTCTCTTGCTTATCTTCACTCATCAACAGATCAACTGCAGTATTAATTGAATTTAGCCTGGCTGCTGCATTAAGCCTCGGTGCTATTGTAAAGCTAATATCTTTAGTAGTAATCTTATTACCCTTAACAAGCACACTTTGCTTTAGTGCTTCTATTCCTGGGGTTTGCTCTTTTTGTAAAAGTTCTACCCCTTTTTCTACAATATATCTATTTTCCGATATAACTGGCATTACATCTGCTATAGTGCCAATGCACACTAACGCTCCATAGTCGTTAAAAGCTTTAGTAAAATTCCCTTCTTCAAGTGCCACAATCAATTTAAAAGCAACACAAACGCCCGCAATCTTTGCAAAACCGTTATATTCTTCCCTTAGCGGGTCAATTACTGCTAGTGCATCTGGTACACTATCTCTTAAAGTATGATGATCAGTAATAATTAAATCTATACCCAATTCTTTTGCAAGTTTTGCTTCTTCAACTGCCACAATACCATTATCTACTGTAATTATTAGATCTGTTTTAGCTTCTTTAAGTTTTTTTAATGCCTCTATGTTTAGTCCATAGCCTTCCTCTTCACGGTCTGGAATATAATAAGAAACATTTGCATTACGTGCTTTAAGATACTTTACCATAATAACTGTTGCAGTCATGCCATCAACATCATAATCGCCATAAATTACTATCTTTTCGTTCAATAAAATTGCTTTTTCAATTCGTTCTACTGCTTTTTTCATGTCTGGTAATAAAAACGGATCCGCAAAATAATTAGACGGTCTTAAAATTTGTGCAGCAGAAACTTTATTATAGCCGCGTGCAGTTAACACCCCTGCTAAAAATGAGCTAATACTATATTCTTTTACAATCTCTCTTTGTTTTTCCTCATCTGCTTTTAAAATTTCCCAGTTTTTTATTACCATAGGTGTACTCCCAACAATAAATCCTTAAATATTTATCTTATAAAATTCACTTGCATTTTTATTTAAAATTTCAATCATCTCAGAGTTTTGTTGTTCTTTTACTTGTGCTATTTTCTGCACTGTAAATTTTAGCATGCTAGAGTCGCATCTTTTGCCTCTATTGGGTTCTGGCGCCATATACGGGCAGTCTGTTTCTACTAAAATTCTATTGAGTGGCACTTTTTTTAAAACTTCCACTGGTTTTTTAGCATTCTTAAATGTAACCACACCAGTAAAACCAAAATAGCAATCTAATGCAACAAGTTGTTTTGCTATCTCTAAAGAATAAGAAAAACAATGCACAACAAATTTTGGTGGTTTTACATTTTTTATAATGCCCAGAGTGTCTTCTGCTGCATCTCTAGAATGGATAATTGCTGGCAAGTTAAGGTTTTTAGCTAACTCCAACTGCTCTTCAAAACATCTTTGTTGCAAGTTTTTATCAACTGTATCATAATGATAATCTAACCCAATCTCGCCTAAAGCAACAACCCTCTCCTTTTTTGCCAGCTTTTCTAAAATATCTAAATAATTGTCTGGTAAGCTCCCTACATTCTGAGGATGCATTCCAACTGCAGCAAAAACATCATTAAAACGTTCCGCATATTTTATGCTAAGCTGCGATGTTTTAATATCTGCACCTACATTAACTATGCCTTTAATTCCATGATTTTGTAAACATTTTAAAAAATCAAATCTATCCGCATCAAATGCAGGGTCATCGTAATGTGCGTGTGTGTCAAATATAAACTCCATAATATTGCTCCTAAAAGGTTATAAATTCATGCTAAGTTGCGATGCCTCTTTTAATATTCCCGCCCGTGGAATATTTGTAACCATATATTCAGATATATTTTTTAAATGTGCTTGTTCTTCTGTTTTTACTTTAACTAATTTGTCTTCTTTTTTTAATTTCATTACTAAAACACCTTGAGTGTCTTTTGTGACCTTTGTGTGTAAAAGAGATGTGTTAAATGCTAAAATCTTTTTTTGAGCAGACGTAACTACAAGATTTATGTTCTCTCTAATCTGCATCATAAACACTGGTGTTGAATCTGAGTTGTAAGCTTTGATTAATTTTTTTCGGTTGTTTGCCGTTTTATAACATTCAAGTGCTACACGTGCAAATTTGCCATTTTTAAACGCAACAATCAAGTCTCCAGAATAGTCTAAAGTTACAATGACAAACAGTGGCAGTTCATTTTCATCCATTAAAAGCTTTGCTGGCAAAAACTCTCCAAAAGTGCTAGCTCTTGTGTCATCCAAATCATTGCATTTTAACTTATATACCTGAGCAAAATTGGTAAAGATCAGTAATTCTGAATTATTAGTTGTTGCTATATCTGCTACTATTTTATCACCCGGCTTAAGTTTCTGTTCTGAACTCATTCTAAGAGATTGCATTGTTATTTTCTTTATATATCCTTCTTTAGTAACAAATATATGAACAGGATAACTTGGCACTTCCTCTTGTTCTTGTTGCTCTTCTAAATCTTCGCATATAATAAAAGATGTTTTGCGTTCCTTGCCATATTTCTTTGCGATTTCTTCCAGTTTTTTTATAATGATTTCTCCAATTGCTTTATCACTGCCAAGCGATTCTTTAACCCAATTGATCTCTTTCTCTAAACTATCTATCTCCTGTGTTTTTTTCAAGATATATTCCCGATTCAAATTGCGCAATTTAATTTCTGCCACAAACTCCGCTTGAGCTTTATCTAATTCAAAAGCTTGCATTAAATTTGGTACAACATCCGCATCATTTGCTGTTTTTCTAACAACCTTGATTGCCTTGTCTATATCTAGCAGGATTTTCTCTAGCCCTTTTAGCAAATTAAGCTTTATACTCTTTTTTTCTAAATCGAACTTAAGGCTTCGCTTAACGCATTCCCTTCTAAATGTTAGCCAATATTTAATAATTTCGGGAACGCCTAATACTTTAGGTTCTGTACCAACCAGAACATTAAAATTACACGAAAAACTATCCTCTAGCGGCGTTAATTTAAAGAGTTTCTTTATCAGCTTCGTATGGTCTATACCCCGTTTTAAGTCTATTGTTAATTTTAAACCACCCAAGTCTGTTTCATCTCTAACATCTGAAATTTCTTTAAGCTTGCCTGTTTTTACACATTCTACTATTTTGTCTACAATTGCCTCTATAGTTGTTGTTGGTGGGATCTCTGTAATATCTATGCAGTTGTTCTTGTTGTCATAATTATAAACAGCTCTAACTTTAAAACTGCCACGGCCAGTCTCATAAATCTTCTTCATTGCATTTTTATCTAATAAAATTTGCCCACCGGTAGAAAAGTCTGGTGCTATTAAAGAATTTGCCACATCATATTCTGGGTTTTTAATTAATTCAACCGTTGCTGTGCACAGTTCACGCAGATTAAAGGAGCAAATATTGCTAGCCATACCGACTGCTATTCCCAAATTAGGGTTGGCTAAAATATTAGGAAATGCAATTGGCAGTAATATCGGTTCTTTTGTAGTACTATCGTAGTTATCCACAAAATCAACTGTATTTTTATCTATATCTTCAAAAACATATTCGCAAACTTCACTTAATTTAACCTCGGTGTATCTAGATGCTGCATATGCCATATCACGCGAATATGCTTTGCCAAAGTTACCTTTAGAATCTATAAATGGCATTAAAAGCGATTCATTACCTTTAGAGAGCCGCACCATAGTTTCATAAATAGCACTATCACCATGCGGGTTTAAGCGCATTGTTTGCCCAACAACATTGGCCGATTTTGTTCTAGAACTTGTTAATAGACCCATTTTATACATGGTGTAAAGCAGCTTTCTGTGCGAAGGTTTAAATCCGTCAATTTCTGGTATGGCACGAGAAAGAATAACGCTCATAGCATAAGGCATATAATTAGTCTCAAGAGTCTCTGTTAGGTTTTGGTCTTTAGTTTGCCCCATCTCTTCTATATACACATTCTCTGTGTTTGTTTCTCGTTTTTCTTCTTTTTCATGTTTGTTGCCTTCCAAGTTTTTACATCCTTTCTTAAAAACTCATAAAACCAGACTACATAACATCTAATAAATCCATATATTTAGCACCGTTTTGTGCAATAAATTCTTTTCTAGAGGCAATATCTTCGCCTAAAAGTACGTCAAACATCTTTAAAACTAATTCTTCCTGATCAAAATTTACACGAATAAGCCGCCTCGTTTTTGGGTTCATTGTAGTTAGCCACATCATATCGGGTTCGTTTTCACCAAGCCCTTTTGATCTTTGTATTGTATATTTTTTGCCGGCAATGTCATTGCAAATTTTCATCTTCTCTTTTTCACTATATGCAAAATAGGTTTTTTCTTTAGTATTTATTTCGTAAAGCGGAGATTGAGCTATATAAACATAGCCCTGCTTAATCAATTCCGGCATTAATCTAAAAAACATAGTTAAAATTAAAGTGCGAATTTGAAAGCCGTCAACATCGGCATCCGTGCATATAACTACTTTATTATAGCGCAACTGCTTTATGTCAAAATTTGCTATTTGTTTATTTGACGTGGTTTTAGCTTCTACTCCACAGCCTAAAACTTTAACAATATCTATAATAATTTCGCTGTTGAATATCTTGTTGTATTCAGATTTAAGGCAATTTAGAATTTTTCCTCTAACCGGTATAATTGCCTGATACTCTGCATCTCTGCTCAACTTGCAGGCCCCTAGTGCTGAATCACCCTCTACAATATAAAGCTCTCTTTTTTGCACATCTTTAGTTCGGCAATCTACGAACTTTTTCACACGATTTGCAATATCTAAATTCCCCTGCAGCTTTTTTTTAATATTTATTCTAGTTCTTTCTGCATTTTCACGGCTTCGTTTGTTTACCAAAACTTGCTCTGCAATCTTATTCGCCTCATCGGGTTTTTCAATAAAATATATCTCAAGCTCATGTTGTAAAAACTCGTTTATAAATTCCGTAATGAATTTATTTGTAATTGATTTTTTAGTTTGGTTCTCATACGATGTTTGACTAGACTGTGAAGATATAACCAATGCTAAAGAATCTTCAATATCCGCAAATGTAATTCTAGATTCATTTTTAAGATATTTGTTATTCTTTTTTAAAAAATTGTCTATCTGGCTAACAAATGCAGATTTTACCGCCTTTTCACTCGCTCCACCATGTTCCAAAAAACTTGAATTATGGTAATATTCCAAAAAATTTGCGGAGTTAGAAAAGCAAAAGGCTACCTCTGCTTTAACACTATATTCGCTTTTGTCTTCACGATCTTTGCCATACCCTATATTACTTTTTTTATATTGAATAGGTGTAAAGTAATCTTCTGAACAGCGTTCCACCAAATAATCTTGCAACCCATTTGAATATACAAAAGTTTCTTCGTGAACTTCGCTTTCATCTTCCCAAAATAGCACTAACTTAATTGGTGAATTAACCACTGCCTGGCGTTTTAGCGTTTGAACAAAATACTCATATGGACTATCGATATCAGTAAAAACATCTAAATCTGGGCGCCAATGTAAAGTTGAACCCGTTTGTAAATCGGCATAATCTTCCTTGGTAAGGTCACCAATATTCTCCCCATGTTCAAACTTAAGGTTATATTTAAAACCATCTCTAATAATCTCAACATCCATAAATTCAGATGCATACTGTGTAGCACAAAGACCCAAACCATTAAGTCCCAAAGAAAATTCATAATTCGTAAATTGGTCCAAATTATATTTACCACCAGCATAAAGTTCACAAAACAGAAGTTCCCAGTTGTATCTATTCTCTCGCTTATTAAAATCAACCGGTATTCCGCGGCCGAAATCTTGTACAGTAATTGATTTGTCTTTATGTCGTGTTACGATAATTTTATTGCCAAAGCCTGCTTTTGCTTCATCTATTGCATTTGAAAGGATCTCAAAAAATGAATGTTCACAGCCTTCAATACCATCTGACCCAAAGATAACCCCTGGTCTTTTTCTAACTCTTTCCGCTCCCTTAAGCGATTTAATGCTTTCATTATCATAAATCCTTTCGGTTAAACTTGCCATTAAAATTCCCTTTCATTACTTGTTTTTACATTAATTTGCTTTCATCATCTGTTCAAAGCCAACTGCATCAATTTTTTCATGTTCTAATAAATATTTGGTGAGTTTTTCTAATTTATCTTTGTGCTTAATTAAAATCTCAACTGCCTTATCGTAAGCTCTATCCATAATTTTCTTAATCTGAGAATCTATCTTTGCTCTTACTTCTTCGGCGTGTGATAATGGATCTAAATAGCCACTGATTCCCAAAGCTGAGTTGTCGTAAACCACGTTCCCTAATTCATCACTAAAGCCATAAATAGTAACCATCTTCCTAGCCTCTAGTGTTGCCGATCTCATGTCTGCGCTGGCGCCAGTAGAAACTTCATCTAGCATTAATTTCTCTGCTACTCTTCCTCCCATAGATACAACAATACTTTCAAACATTGCCTTATCTGTTTTATACATATCATCCTCTTTTGGCATAGAAAGAGTAAAGCCACCAGCCGGCCCTGTTGGAATTATAGATACCATATTAACATCGTCATAGTTTTCACAATAATAAGCACATATTGCATGCCCAGATTCATGGTATGCTGTTGATCTTTTATTTTCTTCAGTAACAATTTTACTCTTTTTTTCTGTTCCCACCATTACCTTAATAGCTGCAGTGTCAATGTCTTCTGATCTAATTGCCTTTTTGCCATTTTTCGCCGCAATCAAAGCCGCTTCGTTCATAAGCCCGGCAAGATCAGCACCAGTAAAGCCAATTGTCGCCTTAGCCACCGTTTCAAAATCAACATCTGGTGCAATTGCTTTATCTCTAGCGTGCACTTTAAGAATTTCTTCTCTCCCTTTAATATCCGGATACCCCACATAAACTTGCCTATCAAACCGTCCCGGTCTAAGTAACGCTTTATCTAAACTATCTGCCATATTTGTAGCTGCAATAACAATAATGCCAGAATTTTTAGTGAAACCGTCCATTTCTACCAGTAATTGGTTAAGCGTCTGGTTACGTTCATCATTCCCACCAAAAGACTCTCCGTCTCTGCGCTTGCCCACAGCATCAATTTCATCAATAAATACAATGCAAGGCGAGTTCTTTTTGGCTTGTTCAAAAAGGTCTCTTACTCGAGAAGCTCCAACCCCAACAAACATTTCTACAAAAGCTGAGCCAGAAATAAAGAAGAACGGTACATCGGCTTCACCTGCTAACGCCTTAGCAAGCAAAGTTTTTCCTGTTCCAGGAGGGCCTACCATTAAAATCCCGGTTGGAATTCTTGCTCCAATTTCATCAAATTTATTAGGATTTTTTAAAAATTCAAGCACATCTTGTAGCTCTGCTTTTTCTTCAAGTAAAGCTGCTACATCTTCAAATGTGACCTTAGGTCCTTTATCCATATATCTAATAGCTTTAGATTTAAAGCCACCAATATCATGCATAGACCCTTTAGATACGTATTTAGATATAAATACCCAACCTATTATTAAAACTACTATCGGTAAAATTGAATTGAATAAGAACTGCAACAATATTCCCATCGAAGTTGTTGTGCGCTTATAATCAATTCTTATTGTTTGTTCTGGAAATTTTGTATTATGCTCTTTTACATAATCTTTAATATCGAACAAAAATATCTCAATATTAGGCAGTTTATAATTTATTCTTCTAAAAACTGCCGGCGTAACTACTTTGTTAATTACTAATTTATTAGATTCAAAATCTCTGTATATACTGCTTATTTGAGATCTGCACAAGTCTAGTAAAAAAAGTTTCTGTTGCGTTAATACTACATCTGGCTTTGCAAACATTAATTTCGCATCTGGTTCTTCGTATAACACTTTTTCTGTTTTTTCTTGTTTTTCTTTTATAACCAAAGATAAATCTCCACTGCCCAATTTTAAGTCATAGCCGTAAACTTGATCATTTTTAAAATAATCAATAATCTGATAATATTTTATAGACTTTTTTTCGCCACCATTAAAAATCAAGAAAAGTAAAGAAAATACTCCTAATACAAATAATAAGTATATAACAAGATCATTTGATTTTTTTTTCATAGTTCAAACAACTCTCCCCTTAAACACTATTTTACTTTTTGTAAACTTCTTTTTTTAGTACACCAATATAAGGTAAATTTCTATATCTTTCAGCGTAATCTAAACCATAACCTATAACAAATTCATCTGGAATATTAAAGCCACAATAATCTGGTTGAATATTTTGCACCCTTCTTTCGGGTTTGTTGAGTAATGTAGCAATCTTCAAACTCATAGGATTTCTGGTTTTCAAGACTTTTGTTAAATAGCTCAAAGTTGTACCACTATCTAAAATGTCCTCTACAATTAAAACATCATAACCTTCTAGGTTTATGTCAAGATCCTTTATTATTCTAACAATTCCAGATGTTTTTGTACTTTTGCCATAGCTCGAAACCGCCATAAAATCCACTTCTGCATGAATAGTTATCTCTCGCATAAGATCTGCTAAAAAAACAACTGCGCCCTTTAAAACACTAATGAGCATCAAGTTCTTCTGCGCATAATCTTTGCTAATTTGCTTGCCCATCTCTTTAACTTTAGTTTTTATTTCTTCTTCTGTTATTAGAATTTTTAAAATATCGTTTTGCATTCTTCCCCACTCCTAACTGTATTACAAAAAGTTAAACATTTTAGAATATAATAACATGTTTTTCTATTTTTGTAAACTCTATATCCCTTTGTTCTTCCAGAATTAATTTGTTGCTTGCATTAAAATTAAATTTGTTTATTATTTTGTAATGCTACATTAAAAAAATACCGTCTGTTTCCACACACGATATTCCTAAAAAATATTATGGAGCTGGTAGTCAGATTTGAACTGACGACCTTCTCATTACGAGTGAGATGCTCTACCGTCTGAGCTATACCAGCAGCTAAACTATTAAAAACAATACCTGGGATGCTCCACACCCCAGGTATTGGTAACATTATAAAATAAAAACTATTCAGCTTTAGCTTCTTCTGTTTTAGCCTCGTCTGCTTTGGTTTCTTCTGTCTTTACTTCTGTTTCTGCTGGTGCTTCTTCTGTAGAAACTTCTTCTACCGGCACTTCTTCTACTTTAACTTCTTCTGTTGCCACAGGGGTTGCTTCCTCTGTTTTAACCTCATCTTTTTTAGCACCACAACCAGCAAAAGTAATTCCAACTGCAACAGTAACTAACGTTGCAATAACCAAATTCTTGACTGATTCCATTCTTTACAACATCTCCTTAAAATATCTTAACTTTCGGGTTGTTCCCAATTATATGTGAACAGCCCCGAACACCTCGTATTATACACTAACTCGTTACTAATTCCAATGGCTTTGAATTTAATTTTACTTTTTGTTAATTGTTTGTTCATATTTATTCAGTTTATTTAACTATTTTGCTTTTTAATGTTGTTGCATTTCGCCAATTATTCTTTTCCGTACTCTTTTCTTAATTTGTCAACTATGGTCTCTATCTCGCTAATTATATTTGCGGTTGTTACTTTTTTGCATACCGATTTATCTCTTGTAACAATTTCAATTTCATTATTTGCAATAGATTTTGCACTAATAATCAGCCTTACCGGTGCCCCTATTAAGTCTGCATCGGCAAACTGTACCCCTGCGGAAAGATCTCTATCATCTAATACAACATCATATTTTAAGGATAGCTCTTTATAAAGCTTATTCGCATACTCATTAACTTTCTCATCGTGATACTTTATAGCAACAATGTGTATACAAAATGGTGCAATAGAAATCGGCCAAATTGGTCCATGGTCATCATTATGCTCTTCTAGCACTGAAGCCATTAATCTACCTACTCCAATACCATAACAACCCATAATTGGAGTTTCTTCTTTGCCATTTGCCGCTGTGTATGTCATATGCATTGCCTTAGTATATTTATCGCCCAACTTAAATATATTCCCGATTTCTATTCCATGTGAAATATTAAGGTGAACTTCTTCGCAAATTGGACACAACATGTCTGCATTTGCTTTATATATATCTTTAAATTCTTTTACATTCAAATCCTTAACGTTAACTCCAACTAAGTGTTTATTTAATTTATTAGCTCCACAAACCATATTGTTTCCATCTTTTAGCGAAATATCATAAATCACATCAAATTTATTAAGTTCAAGCCCCATAGGTCCAACAAACCCATAACAAATGCCATCATTTTCTTGTGCTGCCCTTGGTTTAATTTCGGCATTTACCACTTTTTTGAGTTTAGCTTCATTAACTTCTAAATCCCCTTTAATAAACACAATTAACGGCTTATTGGAACCTGCTACATCAAACACACAAGCTTTAATTAATCTTTCTTTAGGCAAACTCAATAATTCTTGCAATTGCTCTATTGTTTTTACCCCTGGTGTGTCAACCTCTTCAATCAAGTCTGCTGCAACTGTATCATTTTTTTCTATTATTCCTTTAGCCACTTCAACATTTGCACTATATCCGCAATTTGGACAAATAGCTAGAGAATCCTCGCCGATATCACACAGTAACATAAACTCATGAGCACCCATACCACCCATCATACCTGTATCGGATTCTACCGCAATAAAATTTTTAAGTCCTACTCTTTTAAATATCCTAAAATAAGCATCATAACACTTTTGATAATATTCATCTAAACTTTCTTGTGTGGTGTGGAATGAATACGCGTCCTTCATCAAAAATTCCCTGGTTCTAATCAGACCACCACGTGAACGCACTTCATCTCTGAACTTGGTTTGAATTTGAAATACTGCAAACGGATATTTTGTATATGTAGTAGCTTCTGTGCGCGCCAAATGCACCACAGCTTCTTCATGAGTCATTCCAAGCACCATGCCGTGTCCGGTTCTGTCTTCAAAACGCAATAATTCGTCAGAAATAGAATCATAGCGTCCGGATTCTTCCCATAATTCTCTTGGCATAACTACTGGCAATAAAACTTCCGTGCAGTCAATATTATTCATTTCTTCTCTAATAATCTTAATTATCTTCAAAGAAATCATCTGAGCAAGTGGCAGATAAGAATAAATACCGCTTGTAACCTGCCGAATATAACCACCTTTAACTAAAAAGCCATGGCTTTTAGATACAGTATCTGCCGGCCATTCTTTGTGTGTATTGCTCAAGAGTCTGCTCAACTTCATTCCTTTCGCTTCCCTTCCAGAATTTTCTCTGTTAAACTTTCTTTAAATAAAGCATAACTTTTTCTTTGTTTATTTTTACCTCTTCGCCTGTTTCTTTGCTGGTTTTAAAAACAATATTCGGTTCAACTTCATTGGTCTCTACAAAAACTTTATCATATCTAATCTGCAATTCATCTAATTTTTTTTCAGCATCGGCAATATTTAAATTTAATATATCCGGCATCAAAGTTTTTTCTACTCCTTTGCTAACCACAAATTTAAAACTGAGTAGCCCATCTTCTTCATATTGCATACCCGACTTTGGTGTTTGAGATATAATAATTCCTTCTGGCACAATCTCATCAAATATCATTTCTGCTTCAATTTTAAATTTCCCACTATTTTGTTTGCAAACTTCCTCATATACTTCGCCAACAAAATTCGGCACTTTTTTTGCTTCTTTCTCCGTTTTGTGCACAGTCTGTGTAGTTGCCGTTTCTAGCTTTTGCGGCGTTCGACGTGAGTTTTTATTGATAAAATAGAGCACACCCGCCACAATAGTGCCAACAACAACCACCCCAAGTCCTATAAAAAGTAATATCTTAAGTATTCCCTTTATTTCCAGCATCTCATCATCTTGCTGTTCTGTAATGGCTTTTAAAGTTCCTATTTCCGGTGTCCGTTTTTCCGTATTATGTAAATCAAAAATCATAGTTTTGTCTATGCATCCACTAGTTTCTTGCTCTTTATCTAACAAACCGGCATTAAATTGCCTTATTGTTTGTGTTCTTTTGTGGTAATCACTATTCAAAGCTTCTTTCAATGTACTCAGTATATTTTTTGGTATTTTAAAATTAGTTGCTTCAAAAAAGTCTTCTGGCAATTCTTTCAGCTTATGCCCAGTAAGAATATAAACTAACACAGATGCCGTAGAATAAATATCTGTCCATTCACCTTGCCATTTGTTTAAAAAATATTGTTCAGGTGCACTAAAATTTTCAAATAGTTCGTAGCTAAGCTGTGTGGTCTTTGTTCTAAAGCAAGGTGTCAAAAAATCCCATAAAACTATATTGTTGTCATCATCAAAATACACAGTCTGAGGACTAATTCCTCTATGTATTATTCCATTTTTATGTAAAACTATTAAAAGTTCATCTAATTTAAACGCCCAATTTTTGCAACTATTCCAATCAAAGCTGCCATTACTTTCCACATACTTTTGCAACGGTGTAAGGTGTTTGTACTTGTATATAATATACACTGTTTTATTTTTAACAATTATATCTTCAATGGGCAGCAATCCATCGGTTGAATTGAGTTGCTTTAAAGTCTGATGCAGATCTAAAAAATCTACCATAAAAGTTTTATGTTTAACTTCGTAACTGAGTTTTGCAATAACTTCACCGGATTTGTTTCTTGTTGAAATTATTTGCGGAGCATACTCTTTAATAAAATATAGCTTATTCTCATCATTGTCTTTCGCTATATAAACAATATGTTCACCGTTTCTTTTAATAACTTTCCCTATTAAAAACCTATTATCTAAAAGACTACCTCGTCTTAATTCATCTGCGTTATTTTCTTCATATTTATTTGTTCCGCAAATTTTACAGCTTGCTTCTTCTGCATTAATATAGTTCATGCAACCTAAACAAAGCCTCAAACTTTCATCTGGCATAAATTAAATCCATCCTTTTTACTTTCTAAATTTACTTAATTTGTAACTTATCACAATACCTTACTTAATACATCGCAAAGTTCATCAAGCGTTTTTTTATCCACTTTAAAACAAATATTATATCCTTCGTAGGTAACATAAGCGTTGCCTTCTATAACAAAAAATCGATAACTATCTTTTTGTCCATTCTCGTAATTTATTCTTAGATCAACTTTAGGTGTCTCACCTGAATCAAAGACCTTAAGCTCACCGTTTATAAGTTCCAATTTATTAAATTGCAACAAAATTTCATCAATAAATTTGCCTAAATTTACTTGTGCCGATAATTTTTCGTTAATATACAGTTGCCAAAATCCATTTGCTTTTTTTATTTCCATATTTTTGTCTTTAATCTTTACACTAAAAGAATTAATATCTTGTTCCTGCGAATCAAAAATATTTTTTTTATACAAACTATCTTTATAAGCATCATTATCTAAAAATAAAATATCAGCTTCGTTGCATCTAAACACAATATTCCTATCGCTTGGCATAACAAAACACATTCCGTCTTTAGGTGCGCTAATCTTCAAAAACTCTGATTTTTTGCCCAAGCTTACATTAATCTGCACATATGGTACTAATAGTCCATATATATCAATGTCATCTAAAGCTGGAGACACTTTTTCTATTTCAAGTGCCTGCAAATTCAATAAATTTATCACCTTTTCTTTTGTCGTACTAGATAAAAGTGCTTTTTGGTTGCTACCACCAAAACATATTGCATTTTCTTTCACATTTTTTGTCAATATAGTTTCTTCATCTTTGCTTAAATTTAAAATGTTTAATTGCCAATCCGCTGCTTCAATGTCCGTTATATCTTTAAATATCTCCTTAGAAATAAACTCCGTTTGCGGCGCTAATAGTAAACCTGCTATTTCTTTTGGTAATATAAATATCATATCACCTCCGTGCAATTGAGCGTAGTTGCCCAAATTAGCAGGAGCTTCGTTCCCAATATTAATTTCTATATGATCTATCTCTTTATTAACATAATAATTAATATTAACTGTTGCTAGTGGTTTTTGTAAACCATATTGTCTTTTAAATTGTAAGCTTTGTTTCGTAAGCTCGTCTATAGTTAAATCAAGCAAGCTCGACAAGAGTTTCTGGCATTTAACTGTGTCTGTAAGGTTATTATCTATTCCCCAAACTGTTACCAAGTTGTTTTTTTTAAAATAGTATAACCTTTATTAGTATTTTTTACACTCAAACTTTCTATTCCTTGGCTACTCTGTGGAATTAATGTCATTTGCTTTGGTGCTTTGTAATTGAAATCAAACAAGATAATAATTAGTAACATTAAACTCAATAAAAATATAGATATATATATTCGTGGCTTTTTCATGACTACAATCCTCATACTGCATTTGAATTTTCGGTTTCCATTATATCATAAAAAAGTTAAAAATACAAATCGGCTCTATGGCTTAAAACTGTTAATCCCATAAACAAAAAATAATCCCCATCACTATTTCTTGGTGATGGGGATTTTCGTTCCGAAGAATTTGTAAAAGTACAAATATAAATTATGTAATGCAACTTTTCATAGATAATCTAGATTTCATTTGTCTCTAAAAAAGCAGAAATAGCTTTAAACATCATATATGCATCTAGCTTAGACACTATCTCATAAGGAGAATGCATCGATAAGATTGGCACTCCTATATCTATAACTTCTATCCCTAAGTTCGCAATAAACCGGGCAACTGTTCCCCCTCCTCCTTGATCTACTTTATTAGAACTTGTCTGCCATGCTACTTCATTTTTATTTAAAGTATTCACTATCCTTCTGGTAAATTCAGCTCGCGCTTCAGATGTTCCTGCCTTGCCTCCCCCTCCTGTGTATCTAGAAATACATACCCCATGATTTAGATATCCACAGTTATTCCTTTCATATGCATGTGCCCAGGTTGGATCAAATGCCGCTTTAACATCTGCTGAAAGACAAATACTATTCTCTATGCATTCTAAATACCTATTAATATCTGCCTTGCACAGCATATTCAAATAGTTTTTAAGCATATCTGATGCTAGACCAGTATTACCGTCACTGCCAATCTCCTCTCGGTCTGTAAACACACTTACTGTTGTTTGTTGGTTGTTTTTTGTTTGCAGCTCTGCTATTAATGAGGCGTAAACGCATACTTTATCGTCTTGCCCATAGCCTCCAATCAAACTTCTATCTAAACCAATATTCTTTGCGTCAAATGCCGGAACTAAAGATAAATCGGCACAAATTAGATCTTCTTCTGTTATATTATATTTTTCATTTAATATCTTCAATATATTAAATTTAGAATCACCATTTTCATTTTTATCTTTAAACGGCATACTACCTGCTATAACATTAAGCTGCTCTCCGGCAATCACTTCTCCCCACATCCTATCTCTGTCTTGCATTCTCTCCAAGTGCGGCAATAAATCTGTTATGCAAAATGTGGTATCGTCCTCTGTTTCCCCGATTTTTACATCTATTACTTTTTCTCTTTTGTCCACTATAATCCCGTGTAGAGCTAGTGGAATAGTAATCCAATGATGTTTTTTTATCCCTCCATAGTAATGAGTCTTAAACATAGCAAGTTCACTATCGGAATATAACGGTCTGGTTTTTAAATCTATTCTCGGAGAATCTACATGTGACGCCACAATGCATACTCCGTTCTTCATTTTTGAATCTCCAATTGTAGATAGAATAATCGATTTATCTTTTATATTAAGATAGACTTTATCACCCGGTTTGTAATTTGTATTTTTATCGAATTTTTTATATCCGGTTTTAACAGCCATTTCTTGAATATATTTTACAGTTTCTCGTTCAGTTTTACAGTTGTTCAAGAAATCAATGTATTTTTGCCCATATTTATTGGCATCTGTTTGCAACTTGTTGTTTAGTTCTGCTATGTGTTTGGGTTTAAATTCTAATTCTTCTTTGTCCTTTGTTTGTTTGATTTTCTTTCCTTTTTCCGTCATAATGTTACTCCTTTCTTACTAACTATTTGCATATCTTTCTGCCTGGGCATTGAATATGTTTTGGTATTCTTTATTCTTCATCATCAGTTCATTATGATCACCAATATCCAAAACTTTACCATCGGCCATCATTATAATCTTTGTTGCACCTTTAGAACTATACATACGGTGTGAGATAAATATTTTAATTTTATCTTTTTCTTCTTTTTCTATTTCTTTATAAATTTTCGCCTCTGACTCTGGGTCTAACGCTGACGTGGGTTCATCAAAAATCAAAATATCTGCATTAGAGAAAAATACTCGTGCAATAGAAAGTTTTTGCCATTGCCCACCAGAAAGTTCTACACCATCATCATTAAAAAACCTAGTGAGGCTAGTGTTATAGCCTTGTTTCAATTCATCAATGAACTTATCTGCGGTTGCTCGCTTTGCAGCTGCTTTTATTTCCCGTGAATCGCTAATATTATTTATGTTGCCCAAAGCTATACATTCATTAATTGGCAGCATATACTTAATATAGTCTTGGTTAATTTCACAAAAAAGCTTCCGATATTCAACCATATTATATTCTTTAATGCTTATACCATCTAACAATATTTCACCTTTTGTAGGGTCATATACTCTAAGTATTAAACCAATTAAAGTGGTTTTACCGCAGCCATTCTGACCCACGATACATACTCGATCTCCTGTTTCAATTTTACAATTAATATTTTGCAGCGCATATTTGTCTCTACCTTCATATTTAAACCAAACGTTTCTAAATTCTATTATGTGAGAATCCTTTTTAGGAACCAGCGAGCCGCATTTAATATTTCTATCTATTTGTATGAATTCAAAAAATTTATTCATAAATAGCATACTGGTGTAGTGAGAAGCTATATTATCTGTCAGCTCTGTATATATATCTTGAATGGAAAGTATTATCTCTCCGTAAAAAACCAGATCAGCTATATTAAATTGATGTTTAAGCACTTTAAAAATAAGCCACAATATAGAGATTAAAATACCTACTTTGGAGGTGAGCTGTGATAAACTGGTTTGTTTAAATTCTCTTTTGCTAAAGTTTTGCCATACAGATAAATTTTTCTCATATTTCTTATATCGTTTCTGATTAAAATAACCATATAACCCGTATTCTCTTACTTCTTTTATCGAGTCTTTTTCGGTAAGCAAGCCAAAATAATAATTCATAAATCTATTATTTTGGGCTTGTTGATCCCAAACTTTTACGTTTTCTTTTTGTATTTTAAATTTTATAATAACACTTGGTAAGAATGTAATAGTAAGTAAAAGTAGTATCCAGATATTAAAACACGCTATTATGCTGATAAAACTTATTAAATTTATACTCATAGAAAGAATAAACAGCGTAGAGTATATAATATTTAGCGGTTCATTGTCACTGCTCCTTAAAACAAGAGAATACAAATTTTGAAAGCTTGGTCTATAAAACATATAGTATTCAATATCTCTTAATTTTTCTATAATTTTTGTTTGTATATTATAAGTTAAACTAAGCCCAACCATACGATAAATTACTATTCGGCAGTCTAAAATAAGATCTTTAAATATCAGTATACATATATAAGAAATAATATATAGCAATAAAGCCGAATAAGGAGTATAATTTGCTTCTGATTTGAATGATCTCTCGGCAATTGCAATTATATTTTTAAAAGATAACGACTGAAGTGCAGGGATTATTCCTAGAGCCAAAGTTGAGAAAATAGCAACAATAAAAACCCACTTATTAGATTGATAGACTACTTTTGCTATGAAGCTATAGTTTTTAAATAAAGATTTTAACTTATTTATCGTCTTGTCCTCCATGTGCATTAAATTATAAATATTTCTCTGCCTGTCATAGTTTAATTTTGACTGGCAGAATTTTTTAACTATTAGTATGTGGGATAAGAATTTCCGCCTGTGCAACTAGTATCGCAACTATAAGCACAATTCTCATAGCACTGATTAGTACAACCTTCACAATTATCACAGCCACTGCAATTATATAAAACATTATTTATTTCAAACATATGCTCCATGCTATCACCTCCTTTCATATAAACGCTATGTCAACTTTTTGTTATTTCACCGCTTTCAAACGAAACAGAAAAAGTTTCTTTTGGCGGCAAATTATATTTCTCTCCTATAATATCCCACCACTTTTGTATTCGACTTTTACAATCTACAATATCTTTTTTTACATCTTCTTGTAGCTTTTCCGGCGTCTTAAATGCTATCTTGGTGTTATCCATTGTTTCTAATAATTCATAAAGCCCATCCAACCTTCTATTTAGTCTATATATTTTATCTTTTTCATATTCTTTAACTGTTGCAATTATTTTCGTCTCGCTCATAGATTATTCATTTCCTCCTCTTCTTTTGCTTTTTTTATTGCCAAGGCGTTCACTAATTTTTCACCAATATTATGTTCAATACTACTTATCTTACATTGTATATCCGGCGAAATACTATATTCATTTGTGATTTTTTTATTCATATAAATACAATGATCGCAATGTAAGTTTTGGCAGTTAACACAATCTTTAGAGAAGCTAATATCTAATTCGTTTTGATAGTCAAAAGTTAAGCCGTTTTGCAAATCTCCCACATATTTATCTTCATCTTCAAAGTAAAAGCCCGGACATGTGTATAATTTGCCATTAGGCATTAATGCAAAAGTGCGCACACCACAGCCACTGCCGTTAACACTATCTATTTCTGAGTTAAGACCGTTTAGTACATTTACCTGGATTGGGCGCTTGGAATTTAATATATATCCCGATATCAACTGTAGTTGTTGTTCATAAACCTCTAGATCGGTTTTATTTAAATTTTCTATACCGTTTAATATTATATTCACTCTCGTAGCTTTATTGTTTTCAAATAGTTTCTTTACACTCTCATAAAGATTACTTAGTGTATTTTTGTATACATGTAATATGTTAATTATTGACTCTTTATATCCATCAACTATGCCATCGTAAACTACGATACCTTTGTCACTTTGATTAAAAGCCTCTGGAGAGGCAATGAAGTTATGTTCTTTGAACTTTTTTGGGGGAACTCCAATAAATATAGGTGTAAACATATTTTCTTTGGCAAAAATTAACGCTTCTTCTATTGTTTGTTCTGATATTTTTCTTGGTTTGCTTGTTTTTAGTTTGTTAGAATATCTGCAATGAGGAGTTTCTTCATCACTTAAATATATAGCTAAATATTTATTAAAGCTTTTTTCGTGTAACTCTCTTTCTTCATCTCTGGGAGTTAATTTACCATTCAATTGTTCCTTTACTTTATTCCAAAAATACTCAATTGCTCTTGCATTAGCTTTGTGCATTTCACAATTATATTTTGCTCTTTTGAATATAGAACCGGAAGATGAATCGTCATAACAAAATCCTGTGCATGTCATACAGCCACTTGCAACTTCACAATTTTTACATTCTTCATCGTTTACTTTTTCTATTGATAGATATTTAAACGGTTTCAACCTATCTTTAACAACACCTTGTTCAATGTTTCCGGTTGCAAAGGCTTTTTGTTTTTCTAACGAAAACTCAGTAAATCTTATACAAGGGAATATGTTCCCATCACAGTCGATTGCGGCCATTTTACCCGAACCGCAGAATTTGTTTTTATTTCGGTTAGGTGACATGGGAAGCCCAGTAGCAGGGTCAAAGAATCTCACTGTATATGCCGGGTCTTTCCATATATTATGTTCAATAACATAATCAGCCAGCTCTTTAAGCTGATTCTCGAATATCTCCGGATCTTTATCATCCCAAACATCCTCGAATACTACATTGGCAGCAATCTCTTTAATGCCTAAATTCCAAAGGTGAATAATACTATCTTTTAAGTATGGCAGATCATCGTGCGAAAAAGTTGCTTTAGTACTAGCTCTTCCTTTAAATTGCTCAAGCCATAAAGGTACATTTTTTACAACATCATCATAAGAACTGCTGCCATCTGGATATACTCTTTGTAAATCATGTTTAATCTTATTCCCGTCTACACTAATACCAATAGAAATATGCCTATGGTTTTTCTTTATGTAATCCTGCACCTCTTTTGTGCCGTATAGTAAACCGTTTGTGGAGAAACTAAACATATAGTTATTAAACCATGGGTGTTTAGTTAAATACATTTGTTCCTTAATATAATCACTAATTTTATCAATGAGTTCAATCTCCAAAAATGGCTCACCACCAATAAAATCCCATACAACTGATTTTTCGTTGTATACATCGCGCGCATTTAAAAAATAATCAACTGCTTTCTTAGCTGTTTCAAAACTCATTTTTTTAAAGCTATTTTTGTGTATTAAATAACAATATTTGCACCTTAAATTACATTCTTCGGTAACGCAAAAGGTAATGTCATTTGCCTTCCCGTCTTCAAATCCAGGCGCTAGTTTACCAAATCTAATTGTACTTTTAGTTATTTGCAAAATTAGTTCCTCCTTTTTCATAATTCATGTTGTATTTGTTTTTACATTTTTGTAACTTTTTGGCAGTAAATGTGTGTTAAAATAGCATGGTAATCAAATCCCCAAAAATTAAATTGCCATGCAAGTTTATTAAAAATAATTTAGAATTCCTTATTTCCCTACGTGTGCGCAACCACCCCCACAGTATACTTCAAAGCAATTTCCGCGGCAGCGATCGACACAAGCACCTCTGCAATTATCACCGCATGAACTGCCTGTGCAACCATCCAGGTCTTGTGCAAAGTCTTCCAGTTCAAATATATGTTCCATTCCTCTCACCCTCCTTTAGTTTTTTTGATTTTACTTGCTAGCAGCAGATGTACAAACTCCCAAACAAGCACCCACGCAATCGTTTGCACATCTATAATTACATGTAGCAAAGCAACCATCCATTTCTTGTGTAAAGCCTTCCAGTTCAAATATATGTTCCATTCTTCTCACTCCCTTATTCACTTGTTTTGTCTTTATTTTTCTCCCAAATAACACATACAAAAACCATAAATACTATAGAAACCGCCAACAATATCCCTTGCCTTCCCAAGCCATAGTAAAGATTAACAGGGGGAACAATCAATTTGTGCAATTGTTCATCGTAACCACCCGCCACCGCCATGTGCGAATTAACAAAATACGGTATGAATCCAGTACTATTAGGAGAAAACACTAGAAAAAAATAACTTGCTATAGATACAACTGGATATTTTGAAATTATCGAGAAGAAAAATAAAAAAGAAGATGTAAACAATATACAAGGAACTACATAACAGAAAAACGGGAAGGATATATCTAGAAAATTAAACTCTAAACCTACTTTGAGTGCTTTAGGGCGCTGGTAAATTCCCACTCCAACAAAACCTAAAAAAGAGATAAGGGTATATAATGTTATATTGCCAAAAAATTTACTGAGAATATATTGTCGAGAATTTATAGGCTTTGTGTGCAGCATTTCATCCATATTATTTAATTTATCTTTAGCTAGAACACCTGGGATTATCAATAAGAGAAAAAATGATAAATGTGTTAAAGTTTGCGTAGCGAAAATCTTAAAGAACAACTGAGAAAACCTAAATCCTTTTGTATTTTCTTTAATTATATTATTTATCTCCGCTGCTCTTATCCCTTCATATTCGCTCCAATCGCAATCGCGTAATGCCGCTATTTTGTAGATATTGTCCTCTCCACCTTCTTTATCAATAATAAATTCACGTGCCTCTTTATCTGTTTCTACAGGTAGATCAAATAGTTGCATATCATCACTTTTTATTGCAAAAAATATAGCGGCAATTATTGATGCCCAAAACACAATACTTTTCAATTGTCTTTTTACCTCAAACTTAAATAATCCCAGGTTCATAATCTATTCTCCTTTATTTCTTAAATTTATATTTGCGTACTTTATTTCCCAACGTGCCCTTTGCAGCCACCACTACATGTTTCCTTACAATGACCTCCACAATCACCTCCACAGGCTCCTACGCATAATGCCCAACAACCATCCATCTCTTGTGTATACAAATTATTTTCAAAAAAATGCTCCATTAAAATCGCCTCCTATTTGTCAGCTATTTAATTTAATTTAATTAAATTAATTTTTGCAACTAGTCTCACAAGTTCTCCAACAGTTGCCGGGGCAAGCATCTCTACAGCTGCCATCACAGTCACCTTTGCAACTATTGCCGCAGTCGTATGCACAGCCATTAGCACACCCACCTGAACAGCCTGCCAAACACCCATCCATCTCTTGCGTATACAAATTATTTTCAAAAAAATGCTCCATCAAAATTACCTCCTATCTTGGTTTTTTCTTGTTAACCGAACCGTCACAATAGTTTTTACAAGTATCTCCACACGTCCCATGACAATCAGTACAACCATCCATATCTTGCATAAAACCATTTAATTCAAACATATGTTCCATTCTTCTCACCTCCTTTCTTTATGAGCTTTTTTGGGGTTATTCCAAATATAACATGCTAATACAAACAAAAATATACTTGCTATAATTAACATTATCTGTTCTTTTAACCCATAATTCAATAACACAGGGGGAATACAGATATCACCGACCTCACCCCTAGGCCCGGTAACAGCATCATATTCGTTCATACACAATGGAAGGTTAGTGTATTGACCAAGCAGAAGATATATAGGTCCAGCAAAAAATTGATTTTTTAACAAAATTGATACCGATGCGCAAAACATAGCTTCACAAAGCAGTGGTGGCACTGTAAAAACTAAAAACGGAATAAACATATCACTCAACCTAAATTCAAAATCCGAAAAAGCTTGTAATCTTATTTTTTCAAACACCCCAACTGCAATAAAATTTAAAAATATTATAAATATATAAGGAATAAATCTAGCCATAAATTTAGTCAGCATATACTTATGCGATTCTATAGGACTTGTTCGCACAAGATCCTTAAACTTAATTGCATTATCCTTCTGCCAAAGGTTAGAACAAAGTACCATTAAAATAAACATAAGGTATCGAGAAAAATAAACCGCAAGAATTTTAAAAAATACTTGTGAAAATCTAACATTGCCTAAAGAATCTTTAATGCGCTTATCCACGTCATCCTTAAGGGTTATCTCGCTATCTTTTATTTGATTCGCCTCAAGCAATTCTAAATAATTACAATAGCAAAAATACTCACCAAATTGATTTATAGTTATTTTGTCATTAGTTTTATTGTATAATTTTTTTAAAAACTCTTCCCGTATATCTGATAGTTTGACTCTAAAAACATTGCCGTCCTCATTTGGAGTATTCTGCATAAATTCAAATGCTTCTTCATTAGAAGAAAATGGCAGGCTAAACATTTGCCGACAAGGAAATAACATAAAAATAGACCATGCTATACAAGCCCAGAATAAGATGCTCTTTAATTGCTTTTTAACTTCAAATCTAAATAACTTCATTCCACTTACCCCCTAGCTGCCTTACAAGCTAAACTGGTTATATACATATATGCATCCTCAAGCGATGGTTCTACCTGCTCGCAAACCATTCCTTCCGGTTTTTCTTCAGATATCACTTTAAGCTCCATCTTACTCCCTACATACTGGCTCGATACCACTACATATCTTTCAGAGACTTCTGCACTTTTCGTAACATTTTCTAGCACACAGCTATATACTTTCCCCTTTGCTTGTTTAATTAGGTTCTTCACTTCACCATTATAAAGTATATGCCCCAAATGTAGCACCGCTAATTTATTGCACGTCATCGCTATATCTTCTATTATGTGTGTAGAAAGCAACACAATGTGGTCTTTTGAATAGTTGGATAAAATATTTCTGATTCCTATTCTTTCTTTAGGATCAACACCAGCTGTGGGTTCGTCCACAATTAAAATCTTCGGCTCCCCTAACAATGCTTGTGCTAACCCCACATGCCTTTTCATTCCACCAGAGAGTTCTTTGTATTTTTTATTCCTGTGCTCTTGAAGATTTACTTTTTCTACAACCGCATCTATTTCTTGTTTTTGCTCTCTTTTAGATATGCCTTTCAGTATTGACATATACTCTAAGCATTCATCAACTTTAAAGCTGCTATAGAAGCCAAACTCCTGTGGCATATAACCTGTAATAGATTTGATATACATTTCGTTTTTTTTATTAAGTTTTCTGCCACAAATTTCAATAGAACCAGAAGTAGGTTTAATTAAAGTTGTAAGAATTTTCATAAGGGTAGATTTACCAGCACCATTCTGACCTAATAGACCAAACATGCCAGATTCAATGTTTAAATTAACATTTTCTAATGCATGAACCCTATTTTTATACACTTTGTTTAGATTTTTTGCTACAATAGACATTAACCAATCACTCCCATATCAAAATTATAGATGCGTTAATTGTACTATATTCACAATAATTTTGTCAATACCCCCCAGATTTTTGTCGACTTTTGATATTGATTTCTGCTCTTTTAGTAAAAAGTTGTAGAAAACTATTTATTAAATAAAAAGTAAATAATTTATTCTCAGTTAATATATCATAAAACACCGAAAAACTGTTGGAATTTAAAAAAATTACACCGCAAACTGTGACAAGTTATCTTAAATATTTACGTTTTGTTTAGGAGGATTATATTTATACTATTGCGGATATTTTATATATAACTAGTCTATAATAAGTAAACGATAGTTTGTGTAGCCTTATTTTTCATACCATTGCTAGGAAATAATTCTATTCTTGTCCTACAAAGAAAAACAGGCTAAGCACAAATAAATTTGTCTATGCTAAAAGAATTAATTTTGTGTAATTTGTAGGTAAACCTCATTTTCAGCCACTACAATCTAGCACACTTCCACACACAATTATCTTAATCCACCACAAACTGCCGTGCACCTATCTGCACATCCCCCTCGACAAGTGGCAGTGCAATGATCTTTGCAATTATTGCCGCATGAACTGCCTGTGCAGCCATCCATCTCTTGTATAAAACCTTCCTGTTCAAATATATGTTCCATACTTTTTACCTTCTTTTTTGATTTTTAGTATGCTATATACAAACAAAATCCTCAATACCCCCCATTTTTGTCGAATTTTGTCGGCAAGAGTTCATTTTTTAACTCTTTGCAAGTAAAACCATATAATAATCTTTTTTTGACAACTAAATTTTGTAGGCATATTCGAATCTAAACATCATGGTAAAGATATAGTTGTTTGCACAATTCAATACAGATAATAAACCATCAACAAATTGTCTTTATTCGTGTTAAACATTTAACCTTTTATGTTTTTACTTATAATCGTATGCATTATTATATGCTAAATTTGACATATAATTTTGACATATAATAATGTGTTGTGATATATTAAAATACATAAACATATCTAAGAAATAACAACAGCTTTATAGAAATGCAACAAAGGAGGCTAATGCAATGGAAAATATGATTTTAAAAAGACTTATTGCATCAATTGTGGCACTTTCTTTAGCTACAAACGGTAACATCAGTTCAGCTTCTTCATCAGAAAAGGACACCCCGCTTCCTAAAGAAGGCGAAGAAAAAAGTTTGGGAGAAGAAGAAACTGAAATTGAAGAAGAGGAAGAAGATATCAATTCCAAACTCATTGCAACGCTGTCAGATCCAAGTAAGCAAGACAGGATAGAAATAAAGATTATCAAAAGATTATGGGCAATAGACCCAGATGGTATATTAGGTGCGGTCTTTAATAACGTTTTACTAAAATGTGAAGAAATTAGAACACCGCATAAAGATCCAAGTTCAGGCTTGGTACATAAAGTTAATGTACATGGAATGAAAACTCAAAATATCCCTGTGAACGAATTTAAAGACTCTCATCCTACTGTACAATCTGCACTGGGCCGAGAGATTAGCGCAGTGGCTTGGCAATTACTTGAAAATTTGTACAAGTCAGAAAATCAGACTATGGCCTTAAATATAATTAGAGAATTAAATGTAATGCAAACGGAAGAAGAGTTTGGCAGTTATAATATACTCTTTAAACGTATAAATCAAATATTTTTTCATTCCAGACGTTTGCTTACAGTAACAATAGCTCCAGAAATTATAAAGCAATATGTTTTAGACTCGATTGGACCCACTAAACACCCTACAAACTTTTCCTTTAAAACAGATGGAGAGGAAGGTCAGCAAAAACAGCAATGTAAGTTTACAGTAGATGAAGATGAATATATTTGTGAATTTTTAAGAAAACCTGTAGGCGTGTTCTTCGGCTCAATTGTTGAAATAAGAACAAGCGATAGGCACTTATTAAAAAGGTATTATTTAAAAGCGCACGAAGGGTATCCTGCAGTTAATAAAAAGAATAGCAAAGCATCTTATATAGATACAACAACCCAACTACGCACATCCACCGATACTCCAGATAAGCCTACAGCAACTCTTGACAAGTTAGATTTAAGAGAACTATTTGTATATAAAGTACTCGAACAATTAGGACACGGACCTAAAGTTCACTTCTTTATTAATCCATATATCAATTATGGATTATATATAGTAACAGAAGACTTAAATTCTGAGCCTAATGTTTTTAAAGAGTTAAAAGATATCGGAGAGAATGTAGAAAATGCAGATGTAGTTTTTAACGTCAACTCTGAAAGAAAAATAAAGCAGTCAGTAGAAGCCGGATTAAATGAGTTAAGTGTACTTACAAGCATTTTTCAACTAAAAGATATAAAAGGAGACAATATAGGCTTTGTTGGAACTGAAGAAACATGGGATAAATTGGTGCACGAAGAAGATAATGATGATGAGGAAGAAGAGGAAGAAAACAATGAAGAGCAAGAAAATCAATCCTTGCGGCCATTTATTATTGATTTTTTGAATGAAACAACAGATGAAGCACCTACTGTTGATAGAGATGCTCAACGTTACAGTTTAAGCCAAAGCCTTATCGATGGTGAAATGTTCCGTTCCTATTCTGCAAATGCACCATACAGTAGTTTGATAATGCCCCATGAAAAGCTTTATACAAATGTTTATAGTGCAAGTAAAGATAGTAAATCGTGGAGTTCTAACGCTGCTACGGTTTATGTGCAGAATGCTCGAAAATTAGAACAAGTAACAGCTGAATTTCTGCCCAAAAAGCAAAATGCCTGGCATATACTAAATGAAACAAGCGCTGGTAAAACAGCTTTAAAAGCACATCTCCTATCTGCAAAAGATTTGATTATTAGCACAGCAGAAAAAGTATTACAACCCACTGGTACCAGCAGTAGTGTTAGCTCTCTGCCACAACAAATACAACAGTTAGAGAAATACTGTGATTTAGTGGAAACTAATTATGATATTACCGAAGAATTACTTGCAGCAGACGAGAGCAATACAGAGCTGTGCAAATTAGCTACAGAAGTTCACGAAATGTGCGAATCGGTTCAAAATAAGGCAAAAGAACGTCCGCACACATCTAAAGCGAAGGCTAAAGCTAAACCTAAAAATACAAGTGTTCCAAAAACACAGAGTGGAGCTAGTGCTGGATTAAAGCAGTTTATAGCAGAACAAAGAGCAAAAAAAGAAGAATATCCTCAATAATTGCTACTCTTTTGGCGTTTAAACAGCATTTTATACAAAAAAGATATGAACAGCAGCTATTTTATGTCGAATTCAATATTTTTTCATAATTTTTCATTGTTAAATTCACTTGCAATTTATAAAAAGTTATGATATGATTTTAATAGTAACTTTTATCTTAAGAAAGGGATGTTTTTGTGAACATACATGAATATATTCTAGGTGGTTGTATCCTTGCAATCTCTATATTTCTAATTATAGTAATTATGCTGCAAGAATCTAATTCGCGCGGTCTTGCTTCAATGGGAGGCGGTTCAAATGATTCTTTTTACAGCAAAAATAAAGGCAGAACATACGGTGCTAAACTTGCAAGGCTTACCAAAATTTCCGCAGGTTTGCTTATGATCTTAAGCTTAGTTTTAGGGTTTATATGCAACAATAAAAAATAAATTCATAACCTGCTCCCACTAAATTATGTGGGAGCTTATCTAATTTTAAAAAATATATTTTTTAGAGGTGTTTTATTTTATGAACGAAGTTAGAACAAGATTTGCCCCCAGCCCCACAGGCTATATGCACGTTGGCAACTTAAGAACTGCACTTTATGCTTATTTGCTGGCAAAATCTTTAAATGGTAAATTTATATTAAGAATAGAAGATACTGATCAAGAACGCTTAGTGCCCGGCGCAGTGGATGTTATCTATAAAACATTAAAAGCCACCGGTCTTGTGTGGGACGAAGGGCCAGATATTGGCGGTCATTTTGGTCCATATGTTCAAAGTGAACGTATGGATATTTACACAAAATATGCTAAACAGCTTGTGGAATCTGGTCATGCATATTACTGCTTCTGTGATAAAGCACGTTTAGAAGAAATGCGAATGTTGCAAAAGTTCTCTGGTGAGCTTTCGAAATACGATGGTTTCTGCCGTCACTTAACTCCAGAGCAGGTAGAAGAAAAATTAAAAGCTGGCATTCCATATGTCATTCGTCAAAAAATTCCAGAATCCGGACAAACTACGTTTGAAGATGAGGTTTTTGGCAGTATTACAGTAGAAAACAGCTCTTTAGATGATCAAGTACTCATTAAAGCAGCCGGCATGCCTACTTATAATCTGGCCAATGTTATAGATGACCACTTGATGGGTATAACTCATGTTATTCGTGGGAATGAATACTTATCCTCTGCTCCAAAATACAATTTGCTCTATGAAGCTTTTGGTTGGAAAATCCCTAAATATATTCACTGCAGTCCGGTTATGAAGAACCAGAGTGAAAAACTTTCTAAGCGCAACGGTGACGCCTCTTTTGAAGATCTGGTTGCAAAAGGTTATTTAGACGCTGCAATAATCAATTACATTGCATTGCTTGGTTGGAGCCCTAAATCTGAACAAGAAATATTTTCACTAGATGATCTGGTTCACGAATTTAAAATTTCCGGTATATCTAAATCTCCCGCTATTTTTGATATAAAAAAACTTAACTATATAAACTCGCACTACATAAAACAACTTTCGCCCGCTGAATTTTTAACAAAAGCCAAACCGTTTATTCAACAAACAGTAAAAAGAACCGATGTTGATTTTGAACTAATCGCTTCCACATTGCAAACCCGAACTGAATTTTTAAGCGATATCCCCCAGCAAGTGGATTTCATCGACTCTTTACCAGACTATAGCACAGATCTATTCGTTAGCAAAAAGATGAAAACCACAAAAGAAAGCTCACTTACGGTTTTGGTTGATGTCCTCCCCATTTTTCAAAATACAACCGATTACTCTGTTTCTAACCTACACAATATTTTAATGCAATATATTGAAAAATGTGGTGCAAAAAATGGCTTTGTGCTTTGGCCTATAAGAACAGCCTTAAGCGGCAAACAGTTCACTCCAGGCGGTGCAATTGAACTTGCTGCAATTCTTGGCAAAAACGATGTTGTTGAACGCATTGAACTTGCAATCAACAAATTAAAAAACGATATTTAAACCAGCTTTATCTAAGTGAATAGTTTTATCCAGGAACATAAAACTGTTCACTTCAATTTTTAAATTGCTAGCATTTTTAGGTTAAAACTTAAACATTTGCAAAAGTGTAAGTTTTGTTTTATAATTTTAGTAACAAAAAGAATAAAGAGAGATTTTCTTATGAGCGACTTTGTTAATTTACATTTACACAGTGAATATAGCTTATTAGATGGCGCATGCCGCATCAAACAAATTGCCAAGCGGGCAAAAGAACTTGGACAATCTGCTGTGGCAATAACAGATCACGGTGCAATGTATGGCGTTATTGAATTTTATAAAGAAGCGCTTAAAGAGGGGGTTAAGCCTTTAATTGGCTGCGAGATGTATGTTGCACCCCGCACACGATTCGATAAAGAGTTCAAAATCGATGGTAAAAGAAACCATTTGGTTTTAATCTGCAAAAACAACGAGGGTTATCGCAATCTAATTAAAATGGTTTCCCTTTCGTTCACAGAAGGCTTTTATATAAAACCCCGAATCGATAAAGATCTAATTAAACAATATCATAACGGCTTAATCTGCCTTTCTGGCTGCATTAGCGGGGAGGTCGCTAAACTTGCTCTTTCTAATAACATTGAGGCAGCAACAGAAGTTGTAAAATTTTACCACGAAATATTTAAAGATGACTACTATATTGAGCTACAAGAACATGGAACAGAAGAAAGTAAATTCGTTAATAGTAACTTAATAAAAATAGCCAAAGCTGAAAATATTAAAGTTGTGGCAACAAACGATGTGCATTATGTTTATAAAGAAGATATTAAAATGCACAAAGTTATGCTCTGCCTTCAAACAAACTCAACAATTAATGCCCCAAACATGGAATTTAGTGCCGATGACCTTTATATTAAATCGCAGGAAGAGATGCTAGAAAGTTTTAAAGATATTCCAGAAGCTGTATTTAATACTAAAGAAGTAGCAGATAAATGTAATGTCTCTTTTGAATTTAATAAAACAAAGCTACCTAACTTTACTAATAATCAAAATAAAACAAATGAAGAATATTTTCTTGACCTCTGTTATTCCGGCTTTGAACGCATTTACAGCAACACTCCAAACGAATCTTTAAAAGAACGGTTAAATTACGAAATCTCTGTAATTAAAAAGATGAGATACATAGATTATTTTTTAATTGTAATGGATTTTGTGCAATACGCTAAAAGCCAAGGTATTCCTGTGGGGCCAGGCAGAGGATCTGGCGCTGGCAGTTTAGTGGCTTATTGCTTGGGGATTACCGAAATCGACCCTATTGAATACAACTTGATTTTTGAGCGGTTTTTAAACCCAGAGCGCATTAGTATGCCAGACTTTGATATCGATTTCTGCTATGAGCGTAGACAAGAGGTTATAGATTATGTTGTTTCAAAATACGGCGCCGATCATGTGGCACAGATTGCAACATTCGGTACAATGGCAGCAAAAATGGCAATTCGTGATGTGGCTCGTGTTATGGAATATTCTTACTCCCTGGCAGATACTTTGGCAAGATTAATTCCAAATGAACTTAATCAGCCTATTCCCATAGAAAAGGCTTTAACTGTGGTTAGCGAACTAAAAAATATGTACGACACTAACAACGATGTAAAAGAAATTATAGATATGGCTATTAAACTAGAGGGCATGCCGCGGCATTGTTCCACGCATGCCGCCGGAATTGTTATAACCAAAGACCCCACAGATACATTGGTACCGTTACAAAAGCTGCAGAATAATATAACTACCCAATTCCCCATGAGCACATTAGAAGAGTTAGGTTTGCTCAAGATGGATTTTTTAGGTCTTAAGTGCTTAACAGTTATAAGCAGCGCTGAAAAAGCTATCAAAAACACTCATCCGGATTTTGAACTAAAAAACATTTCATATAAAGAGCCTAAAGTATTTAAAATGCTCTCTGCGGGTTTTGGTAAAGGTGTATTTCAATTTGAATCTTCAAGTGGTATTCGTAACGTATTAGTCAATTTAAAACCAGAATCAATTGAAGATATTATAGCTATTCTTTCTCTCTTTAGACCCGGACCAATGGAATCTATCCCCAGGTATATAGAGAATAAAAAGAATAAAAAAGCAGTTAAATATAAACACCCTCTGTTAAAACCAATTTTAGAGGTCACTTATGGCTGCATTGTTTATCAAGAACAAGTAATGCAGATATTTCAAAAGCTCGCGGGTTATTCATATGGCCGTGCAGATATTGTGCGGCGTGCAATGGCTAAAAAAAAGGCCGATGTTATGGAAAAAGAACGGCATAATTTTATCTTTGGTCTAAAAGATGCTGATGGTAATGTGGAATGCGTGGGTGCTTTAGCAAATGGTGTCCCAGAATCTGTAGCTAATGAACTATTTAACGAGATGAGCAGTTTTGCATCTTATGCATTTAATAAATCACATGCAGCAGCTTATGCCGTTATATCTTACCAAACAGCTTATTTAAAATGTTTTTATCCACGTGAATACTTTGCAGCGCTTCTTACCAGTGTGGCAGATAATAAAGATAAAATTAAAGAATATGTGGGTGAATGTACCAGGCTAGAGATTAAAATCTTGCCGCCAGATATAAACAAAAGCAACGCTTCTTTTAAAGTAGAAGATGGCAAAATTCGGTTCGGCTTGGCTTCAATAAAATCTGTAAACAAAAACTTCTTAATTAAGGTAGAAGAAGAAAGAAACAAAGGTTTATTTAAAAATTTAAGCAATTTCTGTGAGCGCATGTATGGAACTGAATTAAATAAACGAGCATTAGAAAGCTTAATTAAAGCCGGCTGTTTTGATAACTTGGGTGAAACCAGAAAGGGTATGCTTCAAAATTATGAAGCAATTTTAGAATACGTAGGTAATAATGCCAAAAGCATGGTTTTGGGGCAGTTAACCCTTTTTGATCAAGATACTTCTCCTCAAAACACATTGGAATATAAAGTAAATAAAATTGAAGAAGAATTGTCGGTATTAGAACTAGCTAATCTAGAAAAAGAATCAATTGGGCTTTATCTTTCCACTAATCCATTAGATAAATATGGTAAAGATTTTTGCAAAGGTGAACTTATAAATATTGAAGATATAGATTTGGAGCCAGATAAAATCGGCAAAACTGTTAAAGTTATGGGCATAATTCTTTCTATAGAAAAAATCCTAACAAAAGATAACCAAGAGATGTTATTTTGCACAATTGAAGATCGCACAGCAAGTGTTGAACTTGTTATCTTCCCTAAAATTCTCGAAACCGTTCGGCACCTTTTGGCAGAGGGTAATATAATAGTGGTTGAAGGCAGAACAGATGCAAAAGAAGAGGTGGATTTAAAAATCCTACCTAACAATATTTGGTCACCAGAAGAATTTGAAAGATTGCTCAAAAACCCTCAAAACAAAGCAAAAGAAACTACTAAAAAAGGGCTTTACTTAAAAATAAAAAGCTTAAAATCAGAAGACTATAAAAAAGCAGAGAATCTGCTGCAAATTTTTGAAGGGCCTACAAAGGTTTATATCTTTTTTGAAGACGAACATAAACTTAAGCTAACTCCAAGCAGATTATGGACAGCACCAAATAATACTATGCTTGAGCAACTTCAAAAACTTTTAGGGTCACAGAATGTGAAGCTAATATGAAAGAGATTGTAATAAATAAAAATGATGAAAATCAAAGGTTAGATAAATTTTTGCAAAAAGCGTTGCCAAACTTACCCGCCAGTTTAATGTATAAATATATTAGAAAAAAACGAATAAAACTAAACCAAAGACCCTGCCGGAATAACAATATTCTGCAAGAGGGTGATGTTTTACAACTTTTTATAAACGATGAATTTTTTGAAAAGAATAATAAAAAATTGTTCTTAAACTGTAAAATTGGGCTGCAAATTGTGTTTGAAGATGATAATATTTTAGTGGTAAACAAACCTTCTGGGCTTTTAGTACACGAAGATAAAACTGAAACCGTTAACACATTAATAAACGGCATCTGCAAATACTTATGGCAAAAACATGAATATAGCCCAGAAAAAGAAAATAGCTTCACTCCTGCTTTATGTCACCGTATAGACCGTAATACAAGCGGTTTGGTTATAGCAGCAAAAAACGCCGAATCTCTAAGAATATTGAACGAAAAATTCAAAAATCACGAAATAATAAAAAAATATATATGTTTGGTACATGGTAATTTAACCCCCAAAGAAGCTATTTTACAAGCCTACCTTAAAAAAGATGCAAATAAAAATCAGGTAACCATCAGCAATACCCCACAGCCTGGCTATAAAATTATTAAAACCGGTTATAAAGTCTTAAAATCTTCAGCCAAAATATCTCTTTTAGAGGTCACTCTCTTCACCGGTCGCACACATCAAATTCGTGCACAACTTGCGCATATAGGGCATCCTTTAATAGGTGATAATAAATACGGTAGAATTGCACAAAACAAAAATTTGGAACTAAATCGCCAAGCTTTAATAGCATTTTCTATTACATTTAAATTCAAATCAAATGCTTATAGCCTAAATTATTTAAATAATCTAACACTAAAGCTTAATAACAATGATCTAAAAACACTGAATGATTTTATATAATAAAAAAGCTCTGCGTTTTTGCAGAGCTTTTTTACTATTGTAGCAGTAAAAGGCACTTAAAACTTTTTATTAAATTACCTATTAAGGTGCTAAATCAACTTAATTTTGCAAATTCAGCTCTACACATAGCAATAAAGTTATCCCAAAGACCCTGCCTTCTCATAATTTCTGGGCAGTTTTTGCCGTTAAAAAAATGATGCTGTTGTACGTTCTCTATAGCAATATTGTGTTTTTTCATTAATGTTGCCACAAGCCAAGCAGCATTTTTGAGTGCGGTATTAAAATCAGAATTTCTATTTACGCAAATTTCAATTCCAATGCCATTCATATTACCGCCACCCTCTTTTCTGCCATCGCCTGCATGCCAAGCAATTTCATTGTCTGGTATATGCCTGAATATTTCTTTGTCATCCACTGTATAATGCCAAGATAAATATTGCTCATTTTTGAGTGCCAAATTGCTTATATACTTTGCATGGTTGGGGCTGCTCCCGCAGTTGGTGCTACATTGCCTGTTTCGTGTATAACAATCCACTTTTTCTTGCGTGTTTCACCTGGTCTGGCTTTAGAACCTAATCTAATTAAGCTTTCTTTAATCTCTATATTAGCATCCCCTTTTATTTTATGAACAGGTTCCTCTACTTTGCAAATACCCTCTTTACCTTTAGGAGTGCCCTGTTCCTTTTTAAATTTAAAGTTAACCAGGTTGATATTCTTTAAATTCAGACTAAAACTGCCTATCAACAAACCTTGAATAATAGCCGAAAATATTGTATCGATTATACTCGCACCTGGTGCACATTTTGTAAACTCATACACACCACAAACAATTAAACATAAAGCATACCAACTAATAAATACTTTTTTAGAAATTTTTCCTTCTTTAACCATCTCCAAGTTTTTACGAACAGAAAATAAAATCGGGATTAAAAACAACATCTCAGATTTTATCATTGAAGTACAAATATCTTCCATAAGTATCTCCTTTCTGCTGCGCCTCAAACTGCCACTAATTCTCTTTGCAAACTCACAAAAAGTTGTTGAATCTTATGCAACATCAAAAAACACCCTCTGGTTTGTGAACCAGAGGGTGAAAAATATTAAAAATTCAGCCCTGCATCTTTTATTATCGTTCTTTTCCTTTAAAAAATAAACCTAGCATGCCCGACCCAACGTGCGAGCCAGAAAACGGCTCATGCTGGCAGAGAACCAGAGAAACCTATGGCGTAAGCGACATAATTAATTCAGATAAATAATTGGCATCTTCTACACAATCACCGTGAGAAATGCAGACTGTTTGGCTTTTAACATCTGCTCTTTTTTCATTATACTTTTTAGCCAACATTTCAATAGCTTTCTTGCGGCTCTAACCGTGGCACAAGATACAATTTTTCCTTCTTTATTACCATACAAAATCGGTTTAATATTTAAAACAGTAGCAACTCGAGCTGTCACACCACTAACACGGCCCGTTCGTTTTAAATAATTCAAGTCATCTACAGTAAAATACTGGCAGATGTGCGGCACTTCGGCATCTAAAATAGCTGCAGCCTCTTCTAATTCTAACCCCTGCTTACTTAGTTCTGCAGCACGAACAGCCAAAAGCCCACTGCCAAAACCGCATCCGCAAGAATCCACAATATGAACGAATCTATCAGTATATTTCTGCATCAGCTCTTTAGCTGCAATTACTGCGGCATTATAAGTGCCGCTGATATTCGAACTCATAGAAATATACACAACATCAAGCCCTTGCTCTAAAACGGGTGTGAAATGCGATATAAACAACTGCACATTCAACAGGCTGGTTTTAACAACTTGGCCTCTTTTAAGACTTTCATAATAGGCATGCGCATCAAAATCATCAATATTTCCTGTGTACGTTTGCGGTTTTTCGTCCATAAAATAATCGCACGGCAAAAGGGTAATCCCTTCTAACATGCTTTGCGGTAAGTTCGCACTACCGTCTGCAAACACAATAAATGGCATACCGTAAAACCTCCTAATAAAAACCCGATCATCTTTATTTCAACAAGTTTTTAATTATTCTCTCCGTATCGTCAAAAAAGCTTTTCATAAATAAATAATGTTCCGTTTTATTATATTGCGTTAAAAAAATACCGTTATTTTTTATCTCATAAACTAAAGCATCTGGATAAGCTAAAAGCATTGGTGAATGAGTGGCTATTATAAACTGTGAATTCATATCTACAAGCTCTTTCATTCTAGCCAATAAAGAAAGCTGAGAAACCGGAGAAAGCGCTGCTTCTGGCTCATCTAAAATGTAAAGGCCTCTTCCTCTGAATCTTTTAAAAAATAAAGTAAGAAAGCTTTCTCCGTGTGATTGATTATGCAAAGACCCACCATAAGCCAAAGATATAGGCGGTGCATTGCATTCAATTAAATCAAGGTTATCTATATTAGTTGCAACATTATAAAGTGATTCTGCCCTAACAAAATATCCATCTCTTAGTCTATAAGGGCCGCGTGCCAAGTTAATGTATTTATTTAGATGAGATTCCGTTCGCTTTGTGTAAAAATTAAAATTCCTAGATCCACCTTCTGCATTAAATCCCCACTTCGTGGCAATTGCTTCAATTAATGTAGACTTTCCTAAACCATTTTCTCCCACAAAAAACGTAACAGGTTTGTTAAATTCAAGCTGTTTTATATTTTTAACCACACTTAACTTAGATATATAATCATCTTTTGGTATTTTAGTATATTCTATACTTACACTTTTTATATAAAGATCATCCAACAAAATTATCACACCTATAACTAATCACATAACACATTGGTGGAGAAGAGGGGAATCGAACCCCTGTCCGAAAATTAATCCATATAACTTTCTTCGGGCGCAGTTTATTTTTAAATCTCTGCTGCTAAAATAAAACAAACAAAAAATTCTAGCAGCATATTCTCTAAATCATCTTCTAAAGCCGAGAAATTCTAAAGAAGACGTTCATCACTAAATGACACTTAAATCCAAGCCGTGATACTCTTGGTTAAGCGGCTACTGCTAAGTCTTAAGCAGCAATAGCTTTTCTAGCTTGTGAAAAGTCTAGATTAATTACGTTATCTTCTGCGTTTAAAAGATAGTTTTTCAGTTTTAAAGAGCTGACCCTCTACCCGCTTATTATACTTCAAAATCCCCGTCGAAACCTTTGCTTCCCCCTATTCTAATTATTTAAAAGCTTCTTTAACTGCACGCTCAATTGTACGTTTTGCCGCTTTTTTAGCTTCTTCTTCACGTTTATCATAAAGTTTTTTGCCCTTGCAAAGCCCCACTGCCAGCTTGACCTTTGAACTTTTAAAATACAGCGAAATTGGCACAAGAGTATAACCTTTTTGTTTAGTTAAAGAGAGTAATTTTATAATCTCCCGTTTGTGCAGTAAAAGTTTTCTAACTCTAATTGGGTCTTTATTAAAAATATTGCCGTGCTCATAAGGTGAGATATGCATCCCTTTAACAAACATCTCGCCATGTTCTATGCTGCACCATGAATCTTTTAGGTTAACACCGCCCTTCCTAATACTTTTGACTTCTGTACCGCAAAGTTCAATTCCCGCTTCGTAGGTTTCTTCTACAAAATAGTTATGCCAGGCTTTTTTATTGTTCGCAACAGTAAAAATTTTTGCTTTTTCTGCCATACAGAAGAAACCTCCTTATCTCTTTTTAAATCTCTCTGCGGGAATTAAGCGCAATAGCTAAAGTAACATCATCTGCATACTCTAAGCTTGCTCCAATCGGTATTCCATATGCTAGTTTTGTGATCTTAAGCCCTAATGGTTTAAGTAATCTAGAGATATACATTGCAGTTGCCTCACCTTCTACAGTTGGGCCTGTTGCCATAATTATCTCTCCCACCTCAGATTTTTGTACACGTTCCAATAGCTTTGGAATATTTATATCATCTGGGCTAATTCCATCCATAGGCGATATTAACCCGTGCAGAACATGATATAAGCCATGATATTCATTTATTCTTTCGAATGCAAAAACGTCCTTCATACTCTGAACCACACAAATTGTTGATGTCTCTCTCGATTCATCTTTGCAAATATCGCAAACTTCATCTTCTGAAAAGCAGCCGCACATTTCACAGCGTACCAGCTTTTCTGATGATTCAATAATTGCCTCTGCAAAGTCTTTAGCTTCTTCTGTAGGCAAACTTAAAACATAAAATGCCATTCTCTCTGCAGATTTATAGCCTATGCCCGGCAGGCTTTCGAACTTTTCTGTAAGCCTTTCTAACAATTTAACTCTATAGCCCATGCTAGTTCATCACTGGAATATTCAAATTGCCTGTAACTTCATTCATTCGGCTTTCATAATATTCCGAAGCTTTTTTAAGGCTCGCGTTAACTGCCGCTACAATTAAATCTTGCAGCATTTCCACATCGTCTTGGTTCACAACCTCTGGCTTTATTAGAACTCTAACAAGCTCTTTAGCGCCGTTTGCTACCGCCTCTACCGCAGAACCGCCTGCCACAGCCGAAAATTCCTTCTCTTTAATTTCTAATTTTACCTGTTCCATCTTTTCTTGCATTTTTTGCGCTTCTTTTACAATCTCTACCATGGATTTTTGCTTGCCAAAGCCCTCAGGCAGACGTGATTTCATTATTAATTCCTCCCTAAACTTTACTCACAAAAAAGTTTTCAACATTTGTTCCACGTGGAACAAAATAAAAAAATTGTTTTAATAAAGCCCTAAACTTAAGTTTTTTTGTACTTTTTTGATTTTTTTGAAAATTAAATAAATTTAAATTTTTGAATTTGTAGCTATTTTTTTGTTTTTTGTGGTATTTGTGCTTTTTAGCTTTATTATGCGATAAATTGCGGGTTTTGTGCATTGTGCCTATGCGGGTTTTGCCGTGCAAAAATGGTGAAAAAGCAGTGCAATTCGGGTGATTTTTGATGATTTTTGGGCGTTTTTGGGTGATTTTTGTGTGGTTTTGAGAATGTTTTGAATCTTGGTTTTTGTGTTGAAAATTTTAGTTGAAAGTGCCCAAAATTGATTTGGTTTTGGTTGCTCTATTTTTTTAATTCTTTTTGCCAAACTTTTGAGGTAAAATCCTACACTCAAACAGTGTTATAAAAAACATTGCGAGCTCAAAAATAGTAAAATATAAGGTATCAAACGGTACTTTTTCTGGGAAATATTTGAGCATAATGTGTGAGACTACCGTAATTATTATTGAGCAGATAAAAATAGCTGTGCAGATTATCTTTGCTTTAATCGACTCAATTTGTTTCGCAAAATCATAAATAGCAAGCAAAATTGCTATAGCTATAATAATTCTAAAAGTCCAATCAAACCAGTTTATTCCGTTCCAAACACATAAATAGCGGATACCCTCCGTTATGTCACTATTAAAAGCAAAATCTATATCCGCTAAAACTGCAAAGGGCGTTATAATTATAAAAAATAGATATAACAACACTTTTTGTAGTTTTTTGGCGCGGTGATAATTTAAAAAAGTCTAAATTCATCATAAGGTCGCTCCTTTATGCTAAAAAAATTTTGCATATTTTTTGCACCGCTATGATAAATATGGCTCTGGATTAACTCGCTTGCCGTTTTCTCTTACCTCAAAATGCAGATGCGGTCCTTTTGCATAACCTGTGGCGCCTACTTCACCTATTTTTTGCCCTTTTACCACCATTTGGTCTTGGTCTACATTAATTGCACTAAGGTGACCATAAAGTGTAATTATACCGCCACCATGGTCTATCATAATATATTTGCCGTAGCTACCATAGCCTTTGCTGTCTGTATAATTAACATAAACCACCTTGCCGGAGTTGGCTGCTATAACATTTTTGCCATAGATCCCGGCACCTGCAATATCTATTCCGCCATGATAATCGGTAAAGCCATTGCCCCAATCGCGGTAGCCAAACGGTGAGTATATATCGTAATAGCCCGGCACTGGCCAAGCAAGCTGCCCTCCAACATATTTATCACTCATAGATTTGAGCTGCGATAAAATTCTGCTGATCTCTCTTTGGTATTCTTCTTCTTGCTTCATATATTCTTTGTAGTTTGCGCGCAGCCGTTCTTCTAGCAGTTTTAAATTATAAACCTGATTAGAAGATACATTATATTCCACATCTAATTGTTTCTTTTTTTCTGCAATAGTTGCTTTAGTACGTGCCAGTTCTGCAATGTTAGCTTCTAGTTTTTCTTTTTCTTCTGCTAATTTCTTCTCTTCTGCTTTTAGTCTCTCTACAATCTCGCGGTCTTTGCTTATAATTCTCTTTTGGAATTCCTCGTTTGTTAAAACGTCAAAAAAGTCCTCTACTCCAAACAAAAGTCCTAAGTGCGCCGTGTCTTGATATCCGCCGTTAATATAATTACTTCTAAAGCGTTTTGAAAGGAATTTATACTCGCTTTGCACATGTTTTTGAGTTTCTTTAAGTTCTGCCTCTTTTTTGCCGATTTCTTTCTCTAGCAGTTTTTGTTTCCGCTCTAGCAAGCTGATTTGTTCTACCACGCTATCTATTTGTGTTGCGATTGCCTGTTGTTTTTTTTCTGCGTATTCTCTCTTTGTTTTTTGAGCGTTTAAATCCTTTTGCGTTGCTTTTGATTTTTTTTCTAACTCATTGTATTTTTTCTGCAGTTCATCAATTTTTTCTTGCGCCTTTATTTTAAACTCCTCATTCTCATCCTCTTCATCTGCTTCTTCTACTTCTACATCCTCTACCTTTGCTTTTTTTGTCTCCGCTTGCTCTAAAAAATCAGAGTCGTCATCAAAATCTTCATCTTCGGCGTATTCATCATCGTCGTTATAATCAAATTCATAGTCGTCATCGTCATATTCTGCTTCTACCGCAAAGCCGCTCTGAGCTAAGCAGCTTGCAAAACACAACGTTAACGCTAAAAATAATGCACTACTTTTTTTTAACATATTTTATCCCCCTATACCTTTAAATACTTACGGACAAAAAACACACTGCCAAACATACCTACCAAGCATCCTACTCCCAAAAAGCCGCCAAACAAATAACTGCTTAGTTCCGAAAAAGGTGCAATGTTCTCTTTTATTATTGGTGCTACGTTTATTTTAAAGTTTTCTAATATGTCAAACATATACAAATAGCCATAATAAAGTATTCCATACGAAAACAGTGCCGCAACAATCCCTATAATGACGCCCTCTATTATAAACGGGAATCTTATAAATGAATTGCTTGCTCCCACAAATTTCATAATGTTAATCTCTCTGCGTCTTTCATAAATTGTAATCTTAATTGTGGTTGCAATAATAAATATAGACACTACTAATAATATACCCACAATAATAAAACCTGCATAGGTTATTGTGTTTTTGAGTGTGGTAATGACTTTTGCAACCTCTTTAGGTACTTTGACCTTTTGCACGCCGTTTATTTTTGTAATCTTTTTAGCCGTTTTTTCAATAATATCTACATCGTGCAAACTCACTTTAAATGAATCTGGTAATGGGTTTGCTTGCATTAGTTCTCTAAATAATTCGCCTTCGTTATCTAGTCTTTTAAGTTGCTTTTCTAGCGCGCTTACCTTAGATACAAATTCATAGCTTGCCACGTTTTTTATCTTTTTTAATTTTGCTGCAACGCTTCTAGCCATACCATCATCAACAAAAACAACCAATTCGTTCTGTTTCTCTACGCCATGAGCAAAAGCTCTCATGTTATATGAAAACAGTGAAGCTGCTCCAATTAACAAAAAGCAAACTGTTAAAACTCCCGCCGAAGCCACAGACATAAGTCTATTAAGCCAAAGATTACGCAGCCCCTGCCTAATAAGATACCAAATATTATTTAATTTCATTTCTTTCCCAAACTCCAATCTTCACCGTTTGAATCTGATGTGATCTCGCCTTTTTCTATTGTTATTACTCTATTGCCAAACTTTCTTACTAAATTGTGTTCGTGCGAAACAACCACAACAGTAGGCCCACATTTATTGATTTCCCCCAGTAATTCCATCACATTTTCTGAAAGTTCTGGGTCAATATTCCCTGTTGGTTCATCTGCAATAATAATAGACGGATTGTTAACAAGTGCTCTGGCTAAAGCTACCCTCTGTTGTTCACCGCCGGATATTTGGCTGGGATAGCTTTTAGCCTTAGGCAAAAGGCCAACAAGGCCTAAAATATAAGGTACTCTATGTCTAATATCTTTACCAGTTGCTCCTGTTACTCTAAGTGCAAATGCAACGTTATCATAAACTGTCATCTGGTTAATGAGTCTAAAATCTTGAAACACCACACCCAAAGAACGCCTGTATTTTGATATCTTTCTGCCTTTTATTTTATTAAGGTTATAGCCGTTAACCTCAATATTCCCGCTGGTGGCTTTTTCTTCACGCATAACAAGTTTCATCAGCGTGCTTTTGCCTGCGCCAGATGGCCCTACCACAAATACAAATTCGCCCTGTTCAATTGAAAAACTAACGTTGTTTAGCGCCTTTGTTCCATTTTTATACTCTTTTGACACATGTGAAAATAGAATCATTTCTTCTCCTCCGAATTGCTCTTTTGTGTTTCGATTCCTATTAATTTAAGTTTCACATTCCGGCTTTTTAAAACTTACTCTTGGTTGAAACTAAATATTTCTTGACCATTAACGCTACCTTAAACACTATAGCCTGTTCAAACTCTCTTAAATCCAGCCCTGTAATCTTTTTAATTTTCTCCAACCTATATACCAACGTGTTACGGTGCACAAACAAATTACGCGCTGTTTCGGAAACGTTTAGGTTGTTTTCAAAGAATTTCTGGATTGTAAATAATGTTTCGTGTTCTAAGCTATCTATTGAGCCTTTTTTAAACACTTCTTTTAAAAACATCTCACACAAAGTTGGTGGCAGCTGGTAAACCAAGCGCGCTATGCCCAAGTTATCGTAACGCACAATTGGTTTTTCGGTATCAAAGACCTTACCAATATCTATTGCCACCTGTGCTTCACGGAAGGATCTTGCTATCTCTTTAATTCCGCCAACCACTGTGCCTATTCCTACTACTACCTTTGTGTAAAATTCACTGCTTAAGGTGTCTACAATAGACCTTGCCAGCTTTTCAAAATCTTTTGCATCTATATCTGGTTTTATCTCTTTTATTATTACAATCTCTGATTCACTTATGTTAAAAATAAAGTCTTTTTGCCGTTCCGGGAAGATGTTTATTAAAATATCGTAAACAGAAATCTCTGTTGGAGTTAGCACTTTTACTATAAACACCACTCTTTGAACATCGGAATTAAAATGCAATTCCCTAGATTTTACATAGATATCGCCAGGTAAAATATTATCTAGCACCACATTCTTTAAAAAGCTAATTTTATCGTACTTTTCATCATAATAATACTTGATGTTTTCTAGTGCAATAGATATCATATTGCAATATCTTAATGCAATATCGTCTTCTCCTTTAGCAAACACAACATATTCACACTTTGACTTTTTTAATGCAAAGGGTTTATATGTATAGTTATCGGCCACAATAGTATCGCAAGATTCTAAGAGTTCGCTGGTTACATGTTTGTTAGGCTCACCTAATCTATCTACATCGCTGCATGCTATTATTATTCCATCTGAATCTATTACTCCCACTGTGCGATCTATAACATCTTTCATCTGGTATATTACACCCTGAAACAACTTATTCGACATTAATACAGCACTCCTTTAAAATAATTTTGTTGTTTTTATAAAGCTAACAAAAACCTGTAAAATATATTATACAACTTTTTTCACTTTTATGCAACATTTTTTATCGTACTTATTTTTTAGTTTTTTAATAAGCACCATGTTGACAAATTCTTAAAATCGTGGTAAAATAAAGTGGTGAAGGCTTTTCGTCTAGCCTTTATGAATATTGAGTATTGTAATATTAGAAATTACAACTTGTATCTGTGCGGATACAGGTTGTTTTTCTTTTATAAACAATCTCGTTATCCAATGAAAAACTAGAGATATTAGCTTCATAATATCACCTCCTCGACAAACAATAAAAAATTGGCTCGAGAGGCATATCATAAAGACTAACCTTCACCACTAATTTAAATTATATCACAAAAGTGACACGCTGGCAATGTCTAACAAATTTGATGTGATGAATGTTAAGCTTGTCTTTTTTACATAATATTATATTAAATCTAATCCATAAAAAAATTCTTGCAGCGTTTAGCTACAAGAATTTTTATAATCTAACCTGAATTTATCTGAATTCACGTAATTTGAGCTGTGTTCTATGCCCTAATTTGTTTTTTTCGTACTTAAAGCCACATACTATTAAATTACTGATCTGCCCTTTTTTATAAGTTACTATAACTTTATCACTAATATTAACATCAATAAATTGCGGTACAACAATATTTACCAAAAAGTTTAACTTGTTCTTTTTCTTTAGGTAAACTTCTGCATCTGCCAGTTTATCTTGCTTGTTTACATATTCCGATTCAAAATATCTTTTTCTAAAAATCTCATGGCTTGTAGCTTTAAGATCCGGTACGCATAACTGATAGTCGCAACCATGTTTTATAAACACCTGCGAAATACTTTGCACTCGTCTGTTTATAACATTTATATCACAAAATGGTCTTTCCTTATTGTTATTCGAAAATTCTATAGTTTTAGTAGTTTTTCTTCCATTAACTTCAATTGTGCCATTTAAAAGCACATATGGCTCCTGCAGTCCTACAATCTTGCAAAATCTTGACAACACATCCCATTCACTCATTCCTCGTTTAACTAAAAAGTTGCTCGCGGTTTTATTTTGTGGTGAATTTATCTTTGCAAAACCATAAGGCTTTACATGCCTTTCAAAAATATCATTCAAACTTACTCGGTTATACAGTTGCGGTCTGGCCTGATTATCTAGCAGTAATGCCGCTTTGGTTCGGGCAACCAGTTTTGATTCAAAATATGCTCCGCGCATACAGGTTATTTGTTCGTCAATAATTCCTGTGAAAAATAGTTCGCCATCTATTTTAACCTCTAACGCAACGGATTCTGGTATTAATTTGACTGTTAGTGCTTCTATAATTAACAAGTCTGCCGGCACATCTTCATCTGCCCAAAACTGAAAAGATATGATGTATGGTATTTTATAGATTACCTTATCGATTGTTCGAAGAACTGCTTCTATCATAACATTAACTCTTCCTTACTTTGCAATTTATTCCTCTTTTTTAGCAGATCCGGATTGTTTTTAAAAATTCGGTCTAGTCCTACATTGTTCTTTAGTGCAATCTGTTTTAATGTATCGCCAGGTTGAAGTGTGTATTGTTTCTTTACTTGGTCCTCTTTTAGCATATCTTCAATAAATTCAAATGAATAGTTTATTCTTTTATGTCTCCCACTCCCATTCATTTCTAGTTTGGAAAAATAGCTAAAAAACATCTCACCGTTCGGTAAAATCAGCAGCTTCGATTCTTGGTTAAGATCAAAAAGTGCTACTAATCTTTCAAACTCATCTATGGCGTCTTCACCAACAAACACAGATTCCCCTCGCACAATTCTAGCAGACTTCCCTATGTTTTGTGCAAAGCTTCCCACATCTGGCACGCAAACTACATTAATATTTTTACTATATATTAAATTCAATTTTGTAGGGTTTTCTAAAAATACAAAATCCCCGAACCGCATCTTCATTTGTTTTGCCTCCCTCTTTAATTAAATTGTTACTTTTAATTAATAATTCCATTTTGTCTTCTTGTTTGAATAAGAAGCAGATCTGATAAATGCTGTAGCTCACCGTTATCTATAATATTCCAATTTGCACATTCATGTTCTACAAAGTTTATATCCTTTTCCATTTAAAATCACTCCCTTCTACATTTTGAAATTTTAACTCTATAATCTTTGTCTCCTTTTCTAGCAAAATCTCAACTTCTACTATAACTATTTTATGTTCCACATCGGTTTTTAAACTTTTATAACTCACATTATCAAAATCATTTAAAGTTTCTTTTACTATTTTGCTGAATTTTATGTTAAACAGTTCTAAGTCACCTGTATTAAAGTCCAGATTGGGTAGTTCGCTCCCAAAATTTTTATCAAGCTCAAAACTGCCTTTTGGCAATAGCATTGCTATGTATATGTTATCCACAATTGTTTCAATGTCTATCATTTATTTCTATTCCACCTTTAATCTGCAAGATATTAATTTTATTCGTTTGAGCCTCTTGTTTGCAAAATCATTCTCTAGTGTAAGCAAGCCGCAATTATAAAAGTTATATACTTTGTTCCCTTTTTGCACCCGTACTGAAATATTCTTTTCCTCTTTTAGCAACCAACAGAAATCTTCTACATAAACGTCTTCTAGTTCTAACTTGAATTCCGGTTTTTCGCTAACAATTTTAGTCTGCGATCCTCCAAACTCCTCAATTTTATCTATTTTATAATCTGTAATTAATCTGCAGATTCGGCCTTTGCCTATTGTTTTTTCAGAATCTAACAAGCTAACTGCTAAATTATTTATATTAGCAGAGAACAAATCTACTTTTGGTATTAATAGCTTACAAATTAATTTTTGTTCAATAAAATTGAACTTTAAATATTGAAGTCTTTCTGCTTTTACTCCACAGCAAATGAAATTTTCTTGCTCTTCAAAACTTTTAATTGCCGCCCATATGCATTTAGCAAGAATGTTCTTTCGCTCAAGAGGTATTTTAATGGAAACACTTACATCTAATTCGCAATTAATTGCATCTGTTTGAATATTAGATAAATTGATCGTTACTGTTGGTTTTTTTAAAGCTGTTACCGGAATATAATCTGCATCTCCAATAACTATGGCACTATATAAACCTAATTCTTTTTTTAAATTAAAAACAATCTTCTTTCTAATTTCTTCAAAGTTCATAAACACTCCTCTTTTCTGCACACTATTTTATAATATAGCACCGCTCCTTTTAATGTACCCTCAGTTAAATTCAAAACTATATATTTTTCGTTATTTACAAATATATAGCCTGACTTTTTAAATTCAGTGCCTAAACTTTCCTTACCTGCAAATAAAAAAGTGTATTCTGTGCAATCTAACACCCCAAGATCTGAGTTTTTTAAACAGTTTCTTTGTTTGCTGATAATCGCATACTTAGGAACTCCATTTAGCACTCCTTCACAAAAAAGATAACATTTTACACCAAATTTTTTTAAAAAAAGATCTAACATGTTTTTTATATCCATACCACTAAACTCTCCTATAAAATTTAAAGCGCAAAGTAATCATACACTAATGAATTCAACAAATTTTGCTCGCATATATTTTCGAGTTGCTTTGTAATAGTAATCTTTGAGTTTTTGCGCCGCTTGTATCCATTTTTCTCCGTTATATTGAACACTAACATCCCCCACTTTAACCGCTTGAGCCTGTTTTTGCGCAGTAATTAAAGCATATTGATAATATGTGATTGCCACACATAACATCAAAAGATTATGCTCACCATCTTTTACAGCTACCCCTGGTCTTAAATTGCTTTCTACCTGTTCAATCGCTGCCTTGCCTAATTTTTCTATAAGTTCGTTATCTTCTGTTGCTAAGTCATTGCCTAAAATAATTTTTAAATATTGTATCAGCTCTTCTAGTTTTAGCATAATTAACACGCTCCTTCCTTATGTTTACTAATTTATAGGTTTATAAAATAAAAATGTTGCGCAAAAGTCCGCAACATTTATTTTTTTATAAAAAAATACCCCCTTTTATAAAAAAGGGGGTATTAAACATAAAATTTAGAGGGGAGTTGCAGACTTAGCATAAATGAAAACAAATTAAATTTATTAAAGAAAAGGAATTAAAAAAACAAATAAAGAAATGAAATAAAATGAAATAAAAAAGTAGAAAATATAAAACTAAGTCTGCAATTATGATGAAAAACCCTTTACCAAAAATCTTAGATATTTAATAGCTAAGATCTTAATTTAAAGGGTACAAGCAACCAGATGATAAATTTATTGGTAAAATATTATATTAATAAACTTTTAAAATTGTGATTATATAATAAATAAAATTTAATTGATATATTTATTTCTAATTTCTCCGTTGCTATGTTTTTATTATAAACTACATCTCTAAAAAAGTCAATTGACTTTTTTAATCAACTTTTGGTTATTTTTAAATAATATTTTGTGCATCTCGTATATGTGCCTTGCTGTTTTATAAATATCTGCTTTTAAACTTGTTGCGTAAATATCAGTGCTTGTTAAATTATATCTCGTTCTTATACAATTTCTTTAAAAATTTGTTCCAGAATTTCTGCGTATATAACAAATTCTGAATAATTTTTAGGCGATTTTGAAATTGCATGTAAATTTAAAGGCTTAATAATTCTTTCTACTTCTTGTAAAATTTCTAATTTAATGTTCATTTTTTTAGCTCTCCTCCCGTGCTTTTATCCACTCTTTAAAAGCAGTTATCATTCTTGTTCTATAACTTTGATCCGTTTCTAATGCATAGCCCCCTTCAAAGTCTGTAGCGTTTACAATATTAACTATCCCTTCTATTTCTTCGCACAGCTCCAGTTCTGTGCTTGCATGTAAATTATAATCTTCTGATTCTTTCTCTGCCTGTACTTTAACATCGGCAAAATTTTTCTCTTTTTCAATTTTTACTTCTTCAATCGTTTCAAATTTTAAATCACAAGCACCTGGTAAAGTTAGCCATGTGCTTTCAGGAATAGTTAATTCAGCTTGTATTTCCGGATTTTTAAATATTCTCACAATACCTGCAGACTTTTTAGAATCTCTAGCAAAACCCAGATTTTTCCAAATTCATCGAGTGCTTCACCCGTTGCTGTAAGCAAACTAGCATCTTTTTGTTCTAATATCAATTTATCTTTAACTTTCACTATCGCATCTGCAATTACCTGCAACCTAATTCCAGTTTCACTTGCTCCAACTACATGGTGTCCACAAATTTCAAAATATTTTATTTTCATTATTTCAAGCAATTCTTCATAGCTCATAGTATTTTCCTCCATATATGTAATTCATCAAGGTTTTATCTCACTTCTTTATAAATCCTGTTCCTTACACCTGCCCGCCACACCACTTACCTAAGCACACATCTCCCAGTCTTGTTGCTACAACTAAAACGCTATCGCCAACAGAAAGCATCTTAAAATATTCAGCTGATCCCAAAACCATTGTGTCATTTGGTGCTACTGAACGTTCTGTTGTAATAAAACCATTTTTTATATCCACAATTTTTGTCCAAGCAATATCTTCATCTCTAAACTTGTGTACCTGTTGATCAACAATCCACAAATCAATCATCTCCTATGTTTATTTAAAACAACAAATCCAGTCAAATGTTGTTCTATAAAGCTCAAGCAAAAAATTATTGCATTGCCTATATTTATGCAACGGCCTAAAAAGTTCACAATATTTTCATACTTCCCTCTTGATTGCGCAACTGAAATATGTTAAAATATTAATATATTTTTTCTTTTTTTATTTAAAAAAATATTCAAAAATACCATATTGCAGAAACGGGGGCTATTTCTTTGAGTCAATCTGATAAATTAAACATGTACGATCTTTATTTCGCAAAGTCTATGTACAATCATCCATATTCTTCTAACGATGAATATATAAAAGATGTTTCTGCCCTTATGGACATGTACGTAGAAATTGCATTGGATCTTCGCAAACAGAACCAACTTACTATTAAAAACAAAAGTGCTATCCATTCATTTTCTTTTAAAGGAATAGTTATAACAGATGAAGAAATAGACAATATTATAGAAAGTTCACATATAAATCATCAAAACGAGATCGTTGACTCTAATATAGCCAAAAATTTTGAGCAGGCGTGGGCACATATAAACAGTCGGGCAGCAGCTTCTCAAGATGTTTACTTGCCAATGCATGCATTTTTTAACAAATTTAATCTCTCTATTTTTGAAAAACTCTGTGTTATTTCCGCACTTAGCGTAGAAATAAACCGTAAATATGAACGTCTTTTCTCTTATATTCAAGATGACACCAATGTAAAACTTCCAACTTATGGTTTGGTGTTAGCGCTTACGCTTCTTTCTGGTCCAATAAGTAACCCAGATGTATACAGCATTTTAAATCACACGTTGCTTTCATCCATGTTTATAAATGTAATCGGTGACTTTAACCGTTCAGCTTTAACTATAGAACTTTCTTTACGCAGGTGCGTAGTCTGTTCGTTTTTAGGAGTTCGTGGCGAAGAGTTATATATGAAAAAATTGGGTTATAGCTACTATCCTAATTCTTCAAGTTCCGAAGAGTTAGAAGAATTAGTTGTTGCCCGCAAATTTAATCAAGAGTTAACTTTTACCATAAAAAAATTGCTTTCTAACCAAGTGAAAAACCGATTTATTCATATATATGGCGAAGAAGGCGCTGGTAAACGGCTTCATGTTAAGCATTTGGCTTATAATCTGGGTTTGCCCGTGATTTTTGCTAATTTTGCTCATTTACTTAGTGTAGACATTGAAAGAGCCATATATTTTGCAGAAACACTCGCTTTAGAGGGTATTTTAAATAATAAAATTATATGTCTATATAATGTTGATCTCGCTGAATCGGATATGGGTAACTTTAGTTTAATTATGGATGAGCTCCTTACGCATAATAATTTGGTTTTGGTGCTAAATAAAACTCCTAAATTTCCAATTTCAAAACTAGCGCGCCACAAACCTTTTTTAGATATAGAAGTAAAGCCACTTAATATGGCAGATACTCTAAAAATCTGGCAGACGTTAGCTTTAAAATATAAAATTCAAAGCAATTTGGATTTTCAAAATGTTGCTAACAAATTCAATTACACTCCGGGGCAAATTAAAAATATTCTGCTTAAGTCCAGCATTATATCTAAAGCAGAGAATACGCAGATAACACAAGAAGCTTTAACTGACACCTGCAAAACGTTTTCTATTCATAATTTGGAACGTAAAGCTACCTTAATAAACTGCAAATATACTTTTGACGATCTTGTTATAGATGATAGTCAAAAAAAGATCTTAATTAGCGCTTGCAACTACATAAAATATAAGGATGTTGTATACGAAAAATGGAACTTCAGTTCCAAAGTTGCTTATGGGCGCGGACTTAGTATAATTTTTTACGGTCCGCCGGGTACCGGTAAAACTATGGGCGCACAGGTAATGGCTAACGAACTGGGTTTGCAGCTATACAAAGTGGATGTTTCACAGATAATGAACAAATATGTTGGTGAAACCGAAAAAAATCTCAATGATATTTTTGGTGAAGCTAAAACCAGTAACGCAATTCTTTTGTTCGATGAGGCCGATTCACTTTTTGGAAAACGCACCGATGTTAAAAACTCTAACGATAAATTTTCTAATAGTGAGATTTCTTTTTTGCTACAAAAAATGGAAGAATACAATGGCGTCTCTATACTAACTACCAATAAGTTTAACCATTTTGATGACGCGTTTAGGCGTAGAATAAAATTTATGGTAAACTTCCCTGCTCCAACCGTTGCAATGCGTAAATTATTGTGGCAAAAGATATTCCCTAAAAATTCACCACTTGGTAGCGATTTTGACCCTGTTGCGCTCGCCGAACGGTTTGATTTAACCGGCAGCAGTATAAAATCAATAGCCGTTCAAGCTGCCTACTCGGCCGCTGCCGAAGCTGGCGAAATTACAATGAACCATATTCTAGATGCCATTAAATATGAATATCAAAAGCTTGGCAAAGTTTCTTCAGATCAAGACTTTAATTTATTTTAAGGTTGTGGTGTAAGTGAATAATTTATTCTCTTTTATAAAAAAACTATTAATATCTAATATAAACAAGCCATCTAAAGCACAACAACAAAAACTAGATGAAATCTCTGACAATGAATATAAATGCATTCAAATCATTTTAGACAAATGCAAAAGCTGGAACAACAGCGATTATATCCATTATATAAAGCTTATTGAGCAGAGTGCCGAAAAACAAAAAGCAAAAGTTTTAAAAAATTAATTTTTTATATTTTAAGCATGTAAATAATCGAGTATTTAGCTCGAGATAAACAAAAAAATGAAAGGGGGAGAACCTTTATGGGATTTTTAAAGAATTTATGGGGTAAAGCCAAAGAAGGCGGTAAAAAACTTTTAGGCAAAGCAAAAGGCAAGCTAACAGATGCAGGCAAAGCACTCTGGGGCAAAGCTAAAGAAACTGGCGGCCGTTTATGGGGCGATGTTAAACAGAAAGGCACAAGTTTACTTAATAACGCCCTAGCTGGCAACTTTTCTATGGATAAACTAAAGCAAGCAGGCAAAGACCTTTTAGGCGGCGCTAAAAGCGTAGGGAAAAACTTTTTAAACCAAGACGTTTTAGGTCAATTAAAGAGAATGCTCGGCAAATAAAATTTATTCCATGTTAATTTGTTCTAAAAATCAATTACTTAGAGGCTTTCAGTTAGATTCTGAAAGCCTCTAAGTATATGAGTCTACTCTTTTAAAATGGAATCCTATATTAAAACAATCTGATAAACTTTATTAAAATAATATGCTTTCTTGCATTAATTAACATACTGTGTTATAATTAGCTCGTTACAGATATTAAATTTTAAAAAATATAGAACAAATCTTCAAAGGAGGTTTTGTAGATTTGGAATCTTTTTTAGTAAATGGTGCTAAAACACTAGTTGGTAATGTAAATATAAGTGGTGCAAAAAATGCAGCCGTGGCAATTATTCCAGCTGCATTGCTTTCAGATACCCCTTGCATATTAGAAAACATACCAAATATTAAAGATGTTCAAATACAATTAGAAATTCTTCAGAATATTGGAGCGAAAGTCACCAAATTAGATGAAAACACAATCCAAATTGATCCATCTAACATTTCCTGCTCTACTATTTCATATGAAGCTGCTAAAAAAATCCGTGCTTCTTACTATTTTTTAGGTGCTCTGCTTGGCCGTTTCAATCATGCCTCTATTGCCATGCCCGGCGGTTGTAATCTTGGTGCTCGGCCAATTGATCAGCATATAAAAGGCTTTGAAGCGTTGGGCGCTAAAGTTGAGTTAGAGCACGGTATGGTGCAAGCTCATGCAGAAAAACTTGTTGGCGGAAATTTATATTTTGATGTTGTCTCTGTTGGGGCAACAATTAACGTTATGCTTGCAGCTGTTAAAGCTCAAGGCACAACAGTTTTAGAAAATGCCGCAAAAGAACCTCATGTGGTTGATGTTGCTAACTTTTTAAACTCCTTAGGGGCAGATATTTTTGGTGCTGGAACTGATATTATTAAAATAAAAGGAGTAAAGCATCTTTCCGGTCGTCAATATTCAATAATTCCAGATCAAATTGAAGCTGGCACGTTTATGCTTTGCGCCATGGTTACTCACGGTAATATAACTATAAAAAATGTAACTCCTAAACACCTTTTTGCTATAACAGAAAAAATAAAAAATTGCGGTGCTATAGTTACAGAATTTGACGATGCTGTTAGAGTGCAAATGCCAAACCGGCCAATTAGTACTAAAATAAAAACCATGCCGTATCCCGGCTTCCCAACAGATATGCAACCCCAAATTGTTGCTATGCTTTCCTTGGCTAGTGGCACAAGTATTGTTACCGAAGGTGTTTGGGAGAATCGTTTTAAATATGTTAACGAACTTTCTAGGCTTGGAGCTAAACTTCAGGTCAATGATCGTACCGTTATTGTGGAAGGTGTGGAATCGTTAAATGCTGCTCCGGTAAAAGCTACAGATCTGCGAGCTGGTGCTGCATTGTTAATTGCTGCTCTTGCTGCAAAAGGCGCTACAGAAATAGAAGATATTTATCACATTGAACGCGGCTATGATAACGTTGTAGATAAATTGAAAAAACTCGGAGCAGATATTGTAAAAATCAATAAATAAAGAGGGGCAAAATTATGCGTAAATGGTTCAATTTATTAATTGCTTTTTGTTGTATTTTGTTAACAGGATGTGGTAAACCAATGCAATTTTCTGAATTAAAAGAAGGCGATACAATTGCCAAAATACAAACAAGCCTGGGTAATATTACTGTTCGACTTTTTCCAGAATACGCACCAAAAGCCTGTGAAAACTTTACTACCCTTGCAAAGAAAGGTTATTACAATGGCATAACATTTCATCGCGTAATTAATGATTTTATGATTCAAACTGGAGACCCAACTGCTACCGGTGCAGGTGGAGAAAGCATTTGGGGTAAGCCTTTTGAAGATGAATTTACACCTAACTTGCGAAACTTTCGCGGTGCACTCTCTATGGCAAATTGTGGTCCTAATACAAACGGTAGCCAGTTTTTTATTGTTCAAGCTAGCAAAGAAACTACCGCAGCATATCTCACAGATGCTTCTAATTCCGCAAATTCTCCTTTCGCACAAAGCATACCTTCTAAAACGCTGGAAAAATATATTGAAGTTGGTGGTACCCCTTGGTTAGATGATCACCACACAGTTTTTGGCCACGTTATTGAGGGACTAGATATTGTGGATAAAATAGCTGCCGTAGAAACCGATACCAACGACAAACCAATCGAAGATGTTACAATAGAAAAAATAGAAATTAGTAGCTATAATAAAAACTAATTTGTGTGGAGGTAATTTATGGACAAACTCAATTTAAATGTTTCACACATTCATCTAATTGGCATCGGCGGTTCTGGCATGTATCCAATTGTGCAGATTTTACGCGGCTTAAATTACAATGTATCTGGTTCAGACGTTGAAGACGGTGCTACTCTCAATCGTGTTCGTGATCTTGGAGTAAAAGTGTATACTGGGCAATCGTCCAGCAATTTAGAAGGTGCAGAACTTGTTGTTTATAGTGCTGCTATATCAAAAGAAAATCCAGAATTGCAAGCAGCTATTCAAAAGCAGCTAAAACTTTTTACCCGTGCAGAGTTTTTAGGGTTAATTTCACAGCAATATAAAAATAGTATTTGCATTTCTGGCACTCACGGAAAAACTACAACTTCTGCTCTTTTAACACAAATTTTGCTAAAAACCGGGCATAACCCCGGGGTTGTTGTCGGCGGAGTGCTTCCCCTTATTAACGGCAGCGGTTGTGTGGGAGATTTAAATACATTTGTTTGTGAAGCCTGTGAATTTTCTAATACATTTTTAAATTTAAATTCCAATATAAGTATTGTGCTCAATATCGATAACGATCATCTAGAATTTTTTGGCTCTATGGATAACTTAATAGCCTCTTTTAAACAGTTCTGTAGTCAGACTAAAAATCTTATCATCTATAACGGTGATGACAAAAATACTAAAATTGCTGTTTCCGATGTCACAATTCCTAAAATCTCGTTCGGTTTAAATGAAGACAATGATTATTATGCTAAAAATATCACAGAATCTGGTTTTAGGCAAACTTCATTCGATTTGTTTCACAAAGCTGAAAAACTAGTAACAATAACATACCGTATCCCTGGTAATCACAATGTATATAATGTTCTGGCCGCTTGCGTTGCTGCACTTCATGCCAATGTGGCCGCAGAAGAGTTGCCAAATGCTGTTTCTGAATTTTACGGTGCAGCGCGGCGGTTCGAAATTTTGTATGAATCTCCAGAACTAGCTATTGTTGACGACTACGCACACCACCCTACAGAAATTAAAGCAACTCTTAAGGCTGCAAAGCAAACCCATTATAAAAACATCTGGGCAATTTTTCAGCCTTTCACCTATTCTCGCACTGCAGCACTGCTAAAAGATTTCGCTGATGTTTTAAAGCTAGCTGATCATTGCGTAATTACCGACATTATGGGCAGTAGAGAAATCAACACTTTAGGTATTCACGCGCAAGCTCTCGTGGATTTAATTCCAAACGCTAAATACATCTCTAATTTTGATGATATTTGCGAATATGTTATCAAAAATGTTCCTCAAAATACTTTGGTTATCACTTTAGGCTGCGGTAATATATACAAAGTTTCCCATAAACTTGCTCAACAATTAAAAGGAGAAAAAAATGAATAACTTTATTATAACAACAGATTATGGCACAGATATAAACGAATACTTTTTTAAAAAATATAATATTTCCCGAATTCCTTTTCCGGTATTTTTAAATGGTCAACCGTATGTAAATCAAAACTATCATGATTTTTACCAGCAGATGCGAACTGGAGCAGTTATACCTTCCACATCGTTAATAAACCCCGAAGAAGCTATATCTTTTTTAGAAAACTTTTTGGCACGTGGTATGGATATAATTCACATTACACTTTCTTCTGGAATAACCGGTACATACAACAGCTTTTTAACCGCAGCAGAAAATCTTAAAGAAAAATATCCTAACCGCAAAATAGCCATCATTGATTCACTATGTGCTTCTGCTGGGCAAGGGTTACTTTACATAAAAGCTTTAGAGTTACAACAAGCCGGTAAAAGTTACGATGAAGTTAATACTTGGCTTTTAAACAATCGATTAAATATTATCCATCTGTTTACTGTAGATAGCTTATTCTACCTGCAACGCACAGGGCGTGTTTCTAAAACAACTGCTATAATCGGTACTGCACTAGGTGTTAAACCTATTATGTATGTAGATAATAACGGCAAACTTCTTGTAAAATCTAAAGTGCGTGGCAGACGTAATTCTATTGATACAATGGCCAGCTGGATTTCGCAACTTTATGATAATGCTAACAATCCATTTGTGTTTATTGCACATGCAGATTGCGCTGAAGATGCTAAATATTTTGCTGAAGTTATTCAAAAACAATATTCTTGCGATGTTCACATTGCAGAAATATCTCCCCTAATTGGTGCTCACAGCGGTCCTGGCACTTTGCATGTGGCATTTTATGGCTCTGCACGGCCTTAACAGCAATGCTTAAAATACAAAAAACTATAAAAAGTATCCACCAGTTGCTGGTGGATACTTTTCAATATAATTTAAAACTGCAAATGTTTTATCTGCCTAATATCACGGCCGTAGAATTTTAAAACATAATATTCACCTAAAAGTCTTGAAGCTACACGTTCTTCATATTGATCTACTATGCGCTGGCCAGAAAGATTAGTATTAATTATTGTTTGCTTTTGTTGCATAAGCCGTGTATTTATTATGTTATACACAGACGCTACACTAAACGAACTTATAGGTTCACTTCCAAAATCATCTATCACCAAAAGATCACATTCCAAAAATGAATCTATTGAATATTTATTTTGTTCATCAGAGTTAAATCTATGCCCTTCCAAATTTAATACCAGCTGAACTGCAGAAATATAAACTACACTATATCCTTTTTTCAAAACCTCTTTAACAATAGCTAAAGAAAGATGTGTTTTGCCAAGACCCGTGCCACCACCAAGTAATAAATTAGGTGACTCCTTTGAAAAATTGCTGGCATATTCTTTGCAAAAGTCCAAATTTTTCTTTGCCTGTTCCCGAGGCGTTATAGGCTCTTTTAATCCTGGCACTAAATTAGTGTCGTAAAACTCTAACCTAAAATTATCAAACGAAAACTTATCAAGTGGGACCTTCATATTTAAGTCTTTTGCCGATTCATTTATCAGCAACTTTTTCAAACAATCGCACAATCCAGTTGTTAAATAACCCGTATCATGACATTTTTCACAATAATATCTGCATTTTAAATAATCTTTTGGAATGCCGTTTCCTTTGAGTAAATCATCTCTTTTTTTTTGCAATTCCAAACTTTTTAGTTTGAATTGTTCAACATGCTCTGCGGTGCCACCATTAGCTACTGCTTTAACAGCCAGAAGTGAAACTTGTGCAATTTCTTTACTCAGCTCACCTAACTCTTCAACGCTTTCAAAAATTCTTTTTTTCTTTTCTTGTAATTCTTGTTCTGCTTTATTACGTCTATCTTCTAAAATTTTTAATGCATTCAAAACTACCTGTTGCGGATAAACCATATTCTTTCTCCTTTAAAATCACAGTCTGTTTATGTCTTCTTGGCTGAGTGAAGAAAACTCTGGCTCGTTTCCATTTGATTTAAACCTTGCCCTGCTTGTCTTTAAGTTTTTTGCGGTATTTTTTTTAATGTCTAAGTCTTTTAATGTTCTAACTCCATCTTTATACCAATTATTCAATATACCATTAATATAATGCACATTGACCCTCTCTTTTTGGAGTTTTGCAAGAGCGCACGCCTTTTTTATTAATTCCTCTCCAAATCCCAAGTCAGTTTGCCAGCTTTCTATAACTGCCATTTGCGCACTGGTTAATGCTTTTATATTTAATTCGGTTTTAATAAACGCTTGGAGCTCACCTGCTTTGTGAGCTTTTTTTATATACTCTTCTGCTGACTCTAACGAATTTATATTTAGTTCGAACCAAATTTTCGCTTGATTTTTAATGGCTTGAGCTGATTTCTTTCCAATGGTTGCGCAATACTTTAGTAGATAGAGAATTAATTCTGGTTGCATATCTAAATTAAGGTTAAAATCTATTACATTCAACATATCAAATTGGTTAGGCAGCCTGCCCAAAATCGCAGACAGCTGCTCTATTATAAACTTTAGCTCCTTAGATTCATTTAAAATTTGTGTGAGTTCTTTTGTCGTAAGTTTTAAATTGAAAAACTCCGTTTTAATTTCTTCGTGTTTTTCTTCTTTTTTTTCTAGAACTCCACGTGCCAGCCAAAACTTTAAATCCACTTCAACCTCCTGCACAGTTAAACTTAACCTTTCTGCCAGCTCTTCTTCTGTTAACTTAGGATTTTCTAGCACTAAAAGCAAAAGTTTTAGCTGATATTCGCTGCACTCACTTAGATATTGTTCTACCACATTACACGGCACCAAAAAATTTCTACCGCCTAAAATACAATTTACTTCTGCCATAAAACCTCCAACTTATAGCTCAAAGTCCTCTTTATTAAACTGTTGTAATTTGAGTTCCGGCTTTGGGGCACGCTTTAAAGGATTATACTTAAATTTTTTGCAACTATAATCGGTTTCAACCACCCCACGGTTCGCACAGATTAAAAAGCTGCTATCATCCAACATGGTAGAATTGTCACAATATTTACACTTAGGTTCCATGTTCTTATCAAACAAATTCTTTCGCAAAATTCTGCTCCCCTCTTTAAAAACTAGCATTCATCAACTGCAAACACTTCACATAACCCCGCATCTATCTTAACAAAGGTCCCCGAAACTAAATTTTGAATAGCATTATTAGCGCCAACTATAATTGGAATTTTGCAGTCGTCAAACACTCTCTTCTCATTATAACTTTCTGTTACAATTCCACTCGCTATTTTAATATAATTCTCCAGCAAATTCAAATTCAGATCAGTTATTAAAATTTCACCTGGTTGTAAGCTTTCTGCCACCTCGTCAACACTCCTGCATATTCTAACTTTGCCGTAGCTTACAAAATTATTTATACCTATACCAGATAAAAGGCGATTACCTATTGTGTATGGACTTAAAAAAGCATTGCCACCAGAAATTGATACATTTAAACCATTAACAAGAATTATAGTATCCCCATCTTTTAACATACCGTTGGACTTTAAATCATTTATCTCTTCCAAAATCACTTGATCCGTTTTTTCTTCACTTTTAACACAAACCGGCTTAATTCCCTTTAGCATGTTCAACTGGCGGCAAATAGTTTTATCCTTAGCACACGCAATTACATCAACACTAGGGTTGAATTCTGCAATTGCTCTGGCAATAGCGCCCGTTCTTGTTAATATCAAAATCAGCACTGCATTTAAATCCTCTGCCATAACAACTGCTGCATGTGCCGCAGCTAATGTACGGTCATAATTATTCGAACTGTCGCATTTTACTTCTTTTAATTTATATATATCTAAATCCGCTCTGCTAACAATTCGTCCCATAACTTGCAAAGATTCAATTGGGTAATTGCCCGCTGCTGTCTCTGCCGAAAGCATTACTGCGCTGGCACCATCATACACAGCATTAGCTATATCCGTACTTTCCGCTCTAGTAGGCCTTGGACTGCCAACCATAGATTCTAGCATCTGCGTTGCAACAATTGATGGCTTCCCTAATTTGTTTGCTACATTTATAATTTGTTTCTGTATTATAGGTAACTCTTCAAATGGTATTTCCACCCCCATATCGCCCCTGGCAACCATCACTCCGTCAGCAATTTCTAAAATGCTTTCTATATTATCTATACCTTCACGGTTTTCAATTTTTGCAATTATTTTTATATTAGATTGATGTTCATTTAATATATCTTTAAGCTCCAATACATCCATCTGCGTTCTAGTAAATGAAGAGGCAATAAAATCAAAGCCTAAATTTATGCCAAATAAAATATCAGAACGATCAGTTTCATTTATAAATGGTAACGAAAGTTTTAAACTAGGGAAATTAACACTCTTTTTATTAGATACAAGCCCGCCACGAATAACTTCACAGATAACATCTGTTTCTGTTAAGTTTTTCACTTCCAGCTCAACAAGTCCATCATCTATAAAAAAGTGTGCACCCAGTTTTATATCTTGCATTATCCCTTTATAACTCAAAGATACCCGCTTTTCGTCTCCTAATACATCTTCTGTAGTTAGAATAAACGTTGCTCCATTATGCAAAAACACTTTTGAATCTTTAAAATTACCCAGCCTCACCTCTGGACCTTTTGTATCCAACATTGTGGCTACATTCACATTTAATTCTTTACTGAGCTTTTTAATTATTTCAAACATTTCTCTGTGCTCATCCCAAGTCATATGAGAAAAGTTAAAACGTGCAATATCCATACCATTAAGAATTAATTCTCTCAACTTTTCTTCGCTTTTAACTTTAGGGCCTAATGTGCAGATTATTTTTGTTCTTCTCACTGCCCGAACCTCCATTGATAACGTTAATCTAATTTTTTTAGTAAAAACCAGGTAGCATCGTCCGTTGGAAAATTATTATCCCTATGATAGTTAAATCCATAACTTTGTAAACTCAAATCTTTATATAAATCTAGCATCTCGCCAGCAAAATCCCGCTTAAATAACTTTCCTTCATTTCCTCTATACTCAACCTCCACTGGAGTAGGGTTATAATATTCACAAATCCAAATGTATTTTCTGCTTAGATTATATAACTTTCTATACACTTCATTTAGTTCATCTGGGCAGATATGAATTAAAACTCCTGATGTAAATACAAAATCCCACTTGTTTTCACTTTCAAATTCCAAAATCGAACTGTTAATCGCCTCAACACCATCAAGTTCTTTAAAGTATCGGAATGCAGGCACAAGATCCTACGTGGACTGATGGTACCCATTCAGTTACCATCACGGACATCGACCCCAATCAAGTTGGTGGTAGCCATGCTTATCAAAAGATTGTAGTTAACCAATCAGGTGCTTTAGCTGCATATTTAGCAGCATATAGTGCAGATTTTGAACCTCACCAGCGTATAAAAGCAGAACGTGT
>JAFPTG010000008.1 GCA_017400345.1 Oscillospiraceae bacterium | reverse complement strand
TTTATTAAAAATAAAAAGGAACCTAAATCGTCTCTGTTAAGAATATAGCCTATTAAACTAGCAATGCCTGCAAAGCCACCAAACCCTGCCTTGTTTGGAAATATAAAACAACGCCAGCCTATAGAAAACAATATAATGCCAACAAAATCTAATGCCAAATATTTTAAAACCGCTATTATCTTCCTTTTCATGTCATTTCTTCTCCTGATTCTTTTATATTACATTCCTCTAAATAAGCAAAAATATAATCAAATATTTCCCTTATTCTAGCGTAGTTCCCTGTTAAATATAAATAGCCAAATAAAGTTTCTAACCCGGTGGCCTTTTTATACTCTATTGGGCTAGCATTTTTAGGGCAACTGTTAATTTTATGATTCCTGCCTCGCTTTAAAATGTTGTATTCTTGCTCGGTTAACTTGGCTTTGAGCATATTATAAGCCGCGGCCTGCGCTTTGGCACAAACCTTTTTTACTGCGTTTTGGTGCAACGTAATTGAGGGCATATTGGTACTTTTTGCTATCTCTTCACGCACAAGCAGTTCATAAACTGCATCGCCTAAAAAAGCCAGGTTAGCTACTCCAAGTTCTGCCGCTTTTATATTGTCCACAAACAATCCTCTTCTCTATATGTTTTATTCAACATATTCAAATTCAAAGTCAAAATCTTCTATTCTAACGGTATCTCCGTTTTTAGCTCCCAGTTCTTTAAGCTTTGCATTTACTCCCATTTTATCTAGTGTTTTTTCAAAATATTGCAATGCCTCGTAATCAAATATATCTACCGATTGCAAAATTCTAACCAGCTTTGCAGATTTTATTACAAAATAATTCGCCTCTTTTTTAGCCTCAAATTCATTTGTTTCCACCTTTTTGGTAGTGTTCATATCGTAAACTTTTCGCTCTGCTTCTGATTCAAATGTCTCTATTTTAGGCAGTTGTTTTAATTTATTAAATACACCCCACTTGAGTACTTCCAGTCCCTCTGATGTTGCTGCACTAATTAAATAAAACTCCAGTTTCTGCTTAAGTATATAATCTTTAAGTTTTTCAATCTGTTCATCTGTAGCTACATCTATTTTATTAGCCACTACAATTTGAGGTTTTGTGCATAAGTTTTTGTTAAACTGAGCCATTTCGTAATTTATACGTTCAAAATCTTCAATCGGGTCGCGACCATCTGCAGCAGATACATCAATCACATGCAGGAGTAGTCGGCAGCGTTCAACATGGCGTAAAAAGCTGTGCCCTAAGCCCTGCCCAAGGCTTGCACCCTCTATAATTCCCGGAATATCAGCAACCACAAAAGAGTCTTGTTCCGACACTCTCACCACACCGAGTGACGGTGTTAGTGTTGTAAAGTGATAATTTGCAATCTTGGGTTTTGCATTGCTGATCTTAGAGATGAGTGTTGACTTACCCACGTTAGGGTAGCCTACCAAACCAACATCTGCAAGTAGTTTTAACTCCAGAGTTAAACTAAGAGCTACACCCTGCTGCCCCGGAATGGCAAACCGCGGAACTTGGCGCGTGGCTGTGGCAAAATGCTGATTCCCTTTGCCACCTTTGCCGCCTTTAGCCAATAAAAATTCTTCCCGGTCAGACATATCCACAATAATTTCTGCTGTTTCTTTATTTTTAATAATCGTTCCACGCGGAACTTTTATTATTATATCTTCAGCATCTTTACCGGCACAATTGTTCCGTTTGCCGTTTTCGCCATTTTGTGCAAGATATCTCTTTTTATATCTAAAGTTAACCAGTGTATTTAAATTATCATCTACACGCAGAATAATATCTCCGCCTTTGCCGCCATCTCCGCCATCTGGACCCCCTGCAGAAACATACTTTTCGCGGTGAAAGCTGACTGCTCCGTTACCACCATTGCCAGATTTCACCTCAATGTCTACTATATCTATAAACATAGCTTAATTCTCTCTCTTTTTTATTATTTTACTTTAGCCGCAAAAGCCTGAGTGATGCACATCACTCAGGCTGAAAATTAACAATATTAATAAAAACAAGCTTTTTAAACCGCGTATACACTAACCTTTTTTTTGTCGCGGCCTAAGCGTTCAAATTTAACTTTGCCTGTTACCAATGCAAATAATGTGTCATCGGACCCACGCCCCACGTTCTTGCCTGGGTGAATATGTGTGCCGCGCTGCCGGACTAATATATTACCTGCCAAAACTGTTTGGCCATCTGCTCTTTTAACTCCCAGCCTTTTAGACTCTGAATCTCTGCCGTTTTTTGTTGAACCTGCTCCTTTTTTGTGAGCAAAAAACTGCATGCTTATAATTAACATCCTTTACACCTCCAATATAATTACCCTGATTGTTTTTTTATAAGTTTTTGCTAATAATTTCAAATGCAAGCAGAACGATTCTATAAACGCATAACCAGACTTTAACGCGTCTATTTTGTTGTTCGTCATAATTTTCAAAGCTATATTATTCTCGTTCTTTTTAATTTCACATCTTAATTTTAGTATTTCTGTTAAACCGTTTGTGACCATCTGCAAAGCCGAAGAAACCGCTGCACAAACAATATCTTTGCCGTAATCCGCATAATTTGCATGGCCAGAGATATTAAACCCCACAAAATCCCCTGCTGATTTCTCAAACTCTGCAATAATCATTAGTTTTATGCCTCGTTAATAGAAATAATCTGCAGTTTGGTGTAGAGCTGCCTGTGCCCTAATTTACGCTTTTCGTTCTTCTTTGGTTTATAAGTAAACACTGTAATTTTGCGTGCTTTGCCATTTTTTAGCACTTTTGCCACCACACTTGCGGCTGAAAGCGTTTTACTATCTACAATTAACTTTTTGCCATTGTGGAGTGCAACAATATCTGTTAAACTAACTTCGGCGCCTTTTTCGGCATTCAAGCGTTCAACAAAGATTTCGCTGTTTTGCGAAACTTTATATTGTTTGCCCCCTGTTTTGATTACTGCATACATTAAACTTACCTACCTATTCGTAATCTCGCTGCAGCGGGCAGCCAAAACAAACTCTGGCATTTAAAACCCACAACACGCGGCCTTTGTATTATAGCACAACAAGTATCAAAATGTCAAGCAATCTGCGTAAATTTAATTAAACCTATGTTGATTTATTAAAAACTTATTCTTTGTTAGAGATGAATTTGGTATTCTTCAAAGTCAAACAGCCCTGCTCCATGTTGCAATATTCCTTTTGCCTTTAATTTAGACAGTTCAATTTCTATTTTATCTATTAATGAAGTCGCAACATATAATTGATGATGCCCTGGGAAAATATGATTTATTTGGTACGTTTGTATACGTCTTATAGATTGCAAAAACAACTGTGGGTTTGTAGTAGGGTAAAATATATCAAGCTTTCCTTTATATACCAAGTCTCCAGAATACAAATATCCTTTTTCAATCTCATAAAAACAACAATGCCCTGGAGAATGCCCTGGCGTATGAATAACTAAGAGTTTGCGTCCACCTAAATCAAGGCAATCACCATCGTGTAAAATTCGTTTTGGAGCGCCATGATAAATTTGGTATTTATTAATATTAAAGTCTAGCGGAAATTTACAAGGAAGTTTTGTTAAATTGTTTTTACAACTTGCAACGGAAGTGGAAATTTGACTGATAACCATTCCCGCTCACTTTCATATACACTAATATCGCTAAACCATTTATGCCCACCAATATGATCCCAATGAATATGTGTTGTAACCACTTTAATTGGTAGCTTTGTTAGTTCTCCTACTACCTTTAGAATATTAGAAACTCCTAGTCCTGTGTCAATTAAAATCGCATATTGTTCTCCACACAATAGATAGCAGTGCGTTTCTTCCCAATGTTTATATTCACTTATTGCAAAAGTATTTCTGTCAATTTTTTCAACAGTAAACCAATCTTCCATTGCAATTTAGTATCCCCTTATGTTACACTAAAATTTTAAATTCAAAGCCATGGTCTTTAAAGTATTCTATTACACTGGGCAGCGCTTTAACTGTCTCCTCTTTGGCATAAGTATCGTGCATAAGCAACACAACTAACCCCGGCAACTCTTCAACTTCGTTTCCGTTTGCATCCACGCTTTTTGTGATATAAGGCGCAAGCTCCTTCTTCATATATTCAAGCAGTTCTTGTGCGTTCTTTCTCTTGCCTTCTGCATCACCTGTTAGCGCACTCCAATCTATAGATGCCATGTTATTTGCTTTAAGATATTCTTTTAATGGCTCCATATTCTTCCAAGACATCATTCCACCCGGGCATCTAACCACCCTTGTGGAAAATTTAGGGCCTATAACCTCTTTAAAAACAGCATCTGTTTTTTTAAGATCCGCTTTAAAGTTTTCTAGGTTCAAATTACGCCTCGGATAAAGATAGCTATATTCATGGCTGTATGTGTGGTTTGCAATTGCATGCCCCTCGGCAAATTCACGCTTGAGCAATTCTTTTGTTCTCTCTGAATTTACTTGAGAGCCTAAAATACAAAACGTTGCTTTTACATCATACTTTTTTAAAATATCCAAAATCTGTGGGGTGTTTGTGGTAGAAGGTCCATCATCGAATGTTAAAAATACAGCTTTGGTACCTGGTATATTGCGTGATTCATCTCTGCCCAACGGAGAATAGTTATCACTTCTTAAGCGTTCCCAAACTTCCACTGCATCATAGCCATTTTTCTTCGCAGAATCCGGCAGTGCGCCCACGGCCTCTATATCTATTCCCGGTTCTGGTATTTTTTGCACCTTCGGTACTTTTGCCGCCGCAGCTTTTTGTGTGGTATTAATTCCTTGCGGTTTTGCCGGCTTCTTGCGCTGCAAACATACAGCTGTAACACAAACCACATTTACTAAAACAACAATCCATATAAACTTTTTTAATAGAGTTCTCCTTTTTTTTGCCATTTTAAATTTCCTCCAATATTTTTTAAACTGTTTTTATAAATCTATTATAATGCTATTGTGTGACTGCTTAGTGACTTTTTGGTGACACAAATGTCACAATCAGTTTAAGGCTCAAAAAAGTTTTCAACAATTGTTCCACGTGGAACAAAATAAAATTTTTGCTTTAATAAAGCCATAAACTTGAGTTTTTTTGTTCTTTTTTGAAAATTAATAATTGAATTTGATATTTTCAAACTAAACTGATATAATTTAATTATATATCATATCATTGTGATTTGCAATACTTCGAGGTGGTAAAATTGTTATGTGGAAACTGTAAAGATTGCAAGGCAAAAAGCACCTACTCTTTGCTGAGTGATCTACCAATAGGGAGCTCTGCCTTAATTTTAGATATTTTAGATGACAGTAAACTTAAACGCAGATTAGTGGATATGGGATTAACGCCCGGCACTAAGATCACTCTCACACGTTGTGCCCCGCTCGGTGACCCAATAGAAATCTCTCTTAGAGGATACAGCCTTGCCTTGCGCAAAGATGAAGCAAAAAACATTCAAATTATACCTAATTGCAGCCAGATTAATAATTATAAAATATAAAAAATAATCTTTAGAAAGTGGGGGAGAAATCGTTTTATGGAATCACAGCAAACTAAGCATATTAAACATACCACAGCCTTAGTTGGTAACCCTAACATCGGTAAAACCACAATATTTAACAAACTAACCGGAGATGATCAGGCTATAGGTAATTGGCCAGGTGTTACAGTTGAAAAAAAACAAGGAAAAATAAAATATTCCGAATACGATATTGAACTTACCGATCTGCCAGGTATATATTCTTTAACTGCCTATTCTGCAGATGAGCTTGTTGCCCGCAAGTTCATTTTAGATGAAAAGCCACATGTTTTACTCAACGTGGTAGATGGCACTAACCTGGAACGGAATTTATATCTTTCTGTACAGCTTTTAGAAATCGGTGTTCCCACCGTTCTTGCTATAAACATGGCAGATAAACTTAAACGCAAAGGTATTACTTTAAATACCAAAAAGCTCGCACAAAAGTTAAACATCCCGGTTATAGATATCTGCGCTATAAAAAACCAAAGTTTAGATGAGCTTGTTAAAATCTGTGAAGATACTGCGCATCATTTTGACTATGAACCAAATTTTATAAAATACAACGAACCTACAGAAATTGCAATTGCCGAAATTCTTGAGTTATTTAAATTAAAAAGTAGCTCCCTTTCCCGGTTTTTCTCTATTAAACTATTAGAAAAAGATGAAACCGTATTTAATCTGCTCACTCAAAACATTGCATCAGACGAACAATTAACATTAAAACAAAATCTGCAAGAAATAATTAAACGCTATGAGCAAAAATATCACTTTGGATCTTGCGAAAGTTTGATTGCAGACGCGCGTTATGAATTTATAGCTAGCCTTTTAGAAGGGATTGTATTTAAAAAAGACAAAAAATCGAAACATAGTATTTCTGATAAAATTGATAAAGTAGTTTTAAATAAATATTTTGCCTACCCTATATTTTTTCTTATTTTACTAGCCATTTTCGCAATTTCTTTTGATTATGGTGGACGAACGTTAACTGACAAAGTTGGTAATTTTATAAACACCACTGTGCACAATTATGTGTCTACACTTTTAACCAATTGTTCCGCTCCGGTTGTGTTAAAACGGTTGGTGCTAGAAGCCGTTTTGGGTGGTGTGGGCAGCGTGCTTGCCTTTTTGCCGCAGCTTTCTTTACTCTTTATGTTTTTATCTATTTTAGAAGATAGCGGTTATATGGCGCGCATTGTTATGATTACCGATAAGCTGTTAAAAAAGCTTGGAATTACCGGTAAAGCCTTTATTCCAATTATTATGAGCCTTGGCTGCACCACATCTGCTATAATGTCTACCAGAATTATAGAAAACGAACATGAACGCAAGCGTACAATTCTATTGTTGCCGTTTATCTCTTGCAGTGCCAAATTGCCTGTTTATGTGCTTATTGCCAACGTCTTCTTTTCTAAGCATTTAGGGTTTGTTGTTCTTAGTATGTACCTTATTGGTGTGGTTTTAGGTGTTTTTGTGGCATTTATCTTTAAAAAGTTCCTCACTAAAACAGATGATAGTATTTTTTTAATAGAACTGCAACCATACAAAATACCCTCTGTTAAGGTTGTGCTTACAAACACTTTAAAAGAATGCTGGGAATTTATTAAAAAAGCCGGTACAGTTTTATTCTTGGTCAGTGTATTAATCTGGGTGTTTTCTAACTTTAACTGGCAATTTAAAATGGTAGACCCTAGTTCCGAAAGCATTTTAAAAAGCCTTGGAGTAAAACTCGCCCCTTTGTTTAAACCTCTTGGTTTTGGGCATTGGCAGATTGTGCTAGCTTTAATAAGCGGGCTGGTTGCCAAAGAAGCAATTGTTTCCTCTTTGCATGTTATTTATGCCGAAACGGCCGTTTTAAGTGCTTCTCTAACCAATATGATCTCGCCGCTTGGAGCTTATTCGTTAATGCTTTTTATATTATTATATGCCCCGTGTGTTTCGGCTTTTATGGCTGCAAAAAATGAATTCAAAAGCTTTAAACCCGCTGTATTTTCTATGGTTTGGCAGATTTCAATTGCCTACATTACCTCTCTTGCTTTCTTTCAAATTAGTTCTTTTATTTTAAAATGAATTGTACTCCTGTGTTTGTTCTGCATAAAATTACGTGCCCTTAAACAAAAAAATCCTCTCCCAAATTGGAGAGGATTTTTTATTATATCTTGAGATAAAAACTAAAACCTTAAGCTATTGCGAAACAGGTTCTGGCCCTTCTATAAGTAAGTCTATTAATTGCCCGGTTAAGTTTTGCATATCAAAAATCTGAGTGAACATCATCTGCAAAGCCGTCATACAATTTTCTAAAAACGCATCATTTTTTACAGTGTCAATTTGTGCTTCTAAAGCATCTTTATCTAAAAGCGTAACGCAAGCTTCATCAGATGCATCACTTAAGCTCTGCAAAGCATATAAATCTTCTTCTAACATTCTTTGGCTAATTCCCAGTTCCATCATAGAACTTTGAACATAATCTGTTGCCTGTTCAATCTGCGTTTGAAATATATCTGCCCACTGCGAAAATCTTTCACCGTTTAACATTGCAAGTTGCCCACTCTGCTCAACCGTTGCCAAATAATTTCTGCAAGCATTTTCCGTACCTGTCCGGTAAGCATTGATAACATTTTGAAAGTAAGTTTTAATTTTCTGAACTCCCTCGTCTACAGTTCTTGTTACAAATTCTTTATACTCAGCTATTTTATCTGGATCATTTTGCGGTCCATTACACAGCCAATCATCCAGTTTTCTGCATATATTTTCATTTTCTAAACAATATTGTTCCACTTCTTCTTTCACTTTTCTGCTGTCTTTAAATTCATTCAAAATAAGTGTGGCTAGCCACCTAGCATGCAATAAACGTGGTGCTCTCAGCATCCCGTTGTGTGTGCTCCCGTCAGCATCTATTGTTAATACGCCAAGCTTTCTAAAACTTTTATTTATTCTAGCTCTTCCTAGTTCAACCTGTATAACATCTTCCCCTAAATCCGCACAATCTTGCCTGAGTTGGTCTAGTTTTTCGCAAAAATTCGGGTATGCTGCTGCAAAATCTAAGCCCAGAGCATTAAGTTCATCAATTTTATCAAAAAAAGTCTTAAAGTTATCATTTGTTATTTTAGTTTTGTCGTTATACATACCTAGTGCCAATTCTTCCATTTCCTGCGATATTTCAAAAGCAGCTCGGCTGACCGGTCTGTTTGCATCTGTTACTACTTTACATTTGTTTCTTAACATTTCTTGCGCATTAAAACCTGCTCCAAACACAGCATCTGTATCTTGCGCTTTTAAACCCATAGAATGTGTGCTCATAGTTTTAAATTGTAGTGAAGCCTGCATTACTTCATTCGCAGGGTTGATTTTTAAATGTTCGTCAACAAATATTTTTGCCATTAAATACCGCATCTTCTGCCGTTTTATCTATATTTTCTAGCCCTGCCTGAATAAAAGCGCCTAAACTATCTATCTGCTCCTCAGATTTCATGCCGGTTAAAGCTCTGGTTGTATACGCTCTCATTTGGGCAATATTCGCACTAATTGAATCAAGGGCGTTCCTTGCAATTTCTAGCGCTGCAATTGCCTCGTTTATATTTCGAGCTCCCTCTGTATAACTTACTACGCGTGATTTAATGCCAGCAGAAATCGAAACTGCAGAAGAATCATCTTTGCAACTAACAACCCTCTTGCCCGTTCTTAATTGTTCTGCTGAATATGCTTTTGCCCTGCTTGCTCTTTGAGCAGTGCGTAAAGAACTCCCCAATGTGTTTTTAGAAATTGAGTTAACTGTTGACATAAATTCTTCCACTCCTGGTAAATATATTGTTCAAATTGTTTTGAATATGGTTGTATATTCTTAGCAAATTTGTAATCGTATAATATTCGGCAAAATATTTTTAAACTTAATAGGTATATTTAAATTTTTGTATTTTTTTATTATTAAAAATATGTTAATGTGAATACTCTTTATTAGCCTTAACATTCCAAAGAGGTAAGCATAGCAAAGCTCCAATAAGTGCTACCGCTCCCCAATATATTAATGGTAAACGTGCGTCACCATATTTATTCTGTGAAATATCCAGTGTTTTTCCGTTAACAAACTGCCCAAAAGCCGCGCCAAAATAGCCAAACAAACTAGTAAAACCAGAGGCCGCTGCTGCCACTTTTTTAGACGAAGATTCAACTGCACATATTCCTCCTAAAACTTGTGGCACACATACAGAAAACCCTGCAACACCAAGAGATATAAATACCACAATGTTTTTTGCCGCGTAATTATTTGCAATTGGTGAAAGCGGCGAACTGCCTAGCCATATACCAATCACAGATATAGACCCTATTAGCAAACACCAAAAATTTGCCGGTGTTCGTTTTCCTTTAAAGAGTTTTTCTGAAATTAACGGTGCCAGCAGTGTACCAAAAAAGCCAATAGCACAAAGTGTTGATGCTTTTAGAGCTGCTAAATTATCTATATTGGCAAGTGAATCCGAAAAATTGCTAAAATGCTTTTGTTCCCCTACCAAAATCTTAAATATCCAGTCTATTGGACCCATTCTAAAAATATATACACAGAAATATATCAAGGATAAATTCCACATAACTTTATTTCTTAAAATATACTTCATAAATATCTGAAAATAACTCAAGTTCGCTTCTGCATCTTTTTCTTGCTTTTCTGCCTCTGTTAATTCCTCTAGCTTTGTTTGGCAAATCTCTTCAACATCTGGCAGCCCAATACTCACCGGTCGATCTCTTAAAGAAAACAACCCTATTGTACCAATTATCAGCGAAAATAAAAAAGGAACTGCAAACATAGCTTCTAAGCCCCACTTGCCCAAGTAATGCTGCGCCAACCTGGCAATTGGTAAAGAAATATTCATAGCTAAAAAACTACCAAGTTCATGTGACGTGGACCATCTGGCCCACCATGTTGCTCTTGTTGCATTTGGAAACCAGCGTACAAGAGATTTTGTACAATATGGGAATAAAGCCGACTGAAACCAGTTGCTTGCGCCCCAAAATATGCACATATAAAGCACTAATATGCTATGCGAAACTCTGCCGTTATTTTTTAGTGCAGGTGTAAACACAATTAAAAAATTAAAAAAGCCTGCTAATATTATATTTATCGGTAAACAAACTCTAACATTTCCTTTATCTGCAATGGCACCGTTTATAAATTTGCCAATACCATAAGCCAACGATGCAACCATTAAAACAAGTCCTTCATCACTTTCTGTTATGCCCATTTGACTGTTCATAAATGGCATGGCAATAGAGAAGTTCTTGCGGCATATATATGCAATTACATATAAAATATACGACGTAATAAATATAGAATTACGCCAAAATAGATACTTGTTCTTTGTTTCTTGCTGGTTCATTGTTATCTGAGGTTTAGCTTCCGGTTCTGCAAAATATTTTTGCCATATTCTATTTATTATATGATTTTTATTCCCCATATGTTTTGCATCTTCCTTCTTTGCATTAAAATGCCTTTCTAAGTATATTATTTCGCAATTAATTATACTATAAACTCAGCCAATCGTCAATTAGTTTAACAAATTGCCATCTTTCATCAAATAATAACTACTGACTTCTGTTGACAAATCAATTTTATCACAGCATGTAACAAATACTTGCTTGCCGCTTAAACAAGCCAGCAGCTGTTCGCGTCGTTTAGAATCTAACTCGCTTAAAATATCATCTAAAAACACGATTGGAGCAATTTTCTTTTCGTTGCTTAATATTTCACATTCTGCTAATTTTAGTGAGATTATACTGCTTCTTTGCTGCCCCTGTGAACCGTAATTTTTAATGAAAAATCCATTTAATTTTATTGCTAAATCATCACGGTGTGCTCCTAAATTTGTGAATCCAGTATGTATATCTTGTTTTTGGTTATGTTCGAATGTTTTAATTAATATATTTTCTAATTCCTCTTGAGATTTGCCTAACCAATTAGCTTTAGAATAAACTATATCTAATTTTTCTGCATTATTCGAAATGTTGCAATAGATTTTTGATGCGGTTTTAGCAAGTAAATCTGTATACCAAAGTCTGCGAGATATTATTTTTGCTCCTGCTCGTGCCAAAACCAAGTTCCAATCTAAAAGCATATCACTAGAGGCTTTGCTATGCAATATGGCTTTGAGCAAGCTGTTTCTTTGTTTTAAAGCGTGCGAATATTCAATAACAGACCGCATATAACTTTGGTCAATCTGGCTTATGGCAAGATCTATAAAATTGCGGCGTCTTTCTGGGCTGCCTTTAATAAGCTCTAAATGGTTAGGTGCAAAAACCACACAACATAATTTACCCATCAATGCTACTGTATTTTTATATTTAATATTATTAAATATCACCTGTTTTTTCCCGCTATATCTTATCTGTGCTGAAGCGGATTGATTACCATCTTTAAACAAGCAATTTAACAAATAAAACTGTTGGTCGTTTTTAATGAGTTCTTTATCTTTAGTGTGGGTAAAACTTTTAGCGCCTGTGAATAACCACATGGCTTCTATTAAACTTGTTTTGCCCTGCCCGTTATTACCATATATTATATTAAGTTTTGGGCTTGGTTCCCAGGTTAAACTTTTTATATTACGAAAATTGTTTACTTTTATTTTAGTTATTATCATCCACAACAACCTCAAAAGTTTTATCGCCATAGTGAATCACATCATGATTTTTTAACTTCTTATTGCGCATTAAGCACGGCTGATTGTTAACATATATAACTCCAGATTTAATAAGTTCATTCGCGTTGCCGCCTGTTTGACAAACACTGCAAAACTTAAGAAACTGGCACAATTTTATGTTTTTTGTTTGAATTTTTATCTGTTCCACTCTTTGTTATAACCCTCTCTAAAAACATAATACTTATAAACAAATGGTATCATGTCGGCTTAAATATGTCAAGCTTAGAAGATAAAGTTAAAATTAGTTTGACAAAATAATTGAAATATATTATAATATAGTTAACTATTGTTATTAATTATTGGTAATAATAGTTAATAATTTAGGGTGTGGTGATGTTTTATGATTTAATCTGAATGGTTTTGGCTTTAACTCAAATTGGATTTGTAGGTTTTAAAGGGAGGAGTTAAAATGAAAAAGCGGGTGTTTTTAACTGCTATTTTAAGCTTAGTGATGTGCTCTAATTCAATTTATGCTTTTGATGGACCAACTCATACTTATGTAACAGCAAAAGCCTTAGAAATATTTGAAAAAGCGCATGGAACAAAATACAGTGAAATTTTTACTCCTAGAAACAAAGCTATAATATTAGAATATTGCGTTATGCCAGATAAAGATGAAACAGATGATGCATATAGTCAGCACTTTTTTAATTTAGCAACACAAAAAAACTTTAAAGGCACAGAAGATTCTGCGTTGACAAAGTTATGCACACATTTCTATAGAGCAGTTGGTTTTTACCAAGCTAGCAACGTGGAGATGGCAATGCAAGAATTAGGCAGAGCCTTGCATTTTGAAGAAGATCTTTCTACCCCAGTCCACTCTAATACCGTTAGCGCACTAGACGCAGGTACAAAATTTTTGTCGCATGTTGGCTTTGAAAAAAAATGTGTAGAATTGCAAGAACACTTTGTTGCAGAAATGACCCCACCAGAATTTGGTTATTATGACGATAATAGCATTAGGCAAATTGGTTTAAACAGTTCAGACATGGCAAGCCAGAATTACGCCGCGCTCAACCAGCACAAACGCTCACATGTTCACAAAGAACAACTTCTTACTGAAATAGTGGAAAATTCCGTTATTCAAGCGCAAAAAAACGCTGCGGGAGTATTATATAGATTTTGTTTAAAAGTATTAGAAGAAAAAAGTTAATCTTTTGTAAAGAAAGGTGATGCCTTATGAATGTAAATAAGAGGATTATTTCGATTATTTTAGGGCTAAATATAACTCTTTTTACTGCACCTATGTATGCTTTTGCTGGTTGACCCGAAGATTTTGTTGTTGTGGAAAACAAAGAGGCAGTTCCCCTCCACTCTGGGGAAGTATATTCAAGAATAGATGGCGATATGACTTATAAAATCGAGTTTCAATCTCAAACCGAAAAGATTACGTTAAAAGATCCCTCTTCTACTACCGGGGCTGCAGATTGGTGGAAGAGTACAGTTATTCTTAGGGGTTATTACCATTCAAGCAAAGGTGCTCCGATTATCACTCATTCCCTGAAATGTAGTTTTTTAAGTAACGGTCATGTTGTAAAACTAGACCCTATGTGCAAAACTGAACATGAAGAAATATCGCACGATCCAAATAAATGGAAGGTTACCGGATGGCATAGTGTTCACTCATCGGCAACGCAAAAAGTAGTAACCTTGCAATTAAATGCTTGGCATGCCCATAAAGGAGTATTTAGTACACAATTTGAAAACATGGATAATTCCCATGTAAATATTGAATGTACTGTAAATGGCGATATTAAGGTTTTTATTCTGCAAAATAAGTTCTTTAGAGAATAGGTGTTGTTGTAAATGTGTTGTTGAAAATAGTTGGGAGGTAGATTAATATGAAGAAGGTAGTTTCATGTATATTGGCAATTCTTAGTTTTATGTTGGTAGCAAATGGCCAGGTTGCTGCAGAAGGTAAAGATGAAATGATAACTAAAGACTATTCAATAACACTTCCAGCCAGTTGTGATTGCAAAATTGTAGTTAAGGTAACTGCACAATATATGTACAATGAAGCACGCAAAATGTGTAAATGTTTAGATATTACTTATGATATAATAGAATCTAATCCACACTACAAAATAAATGTAGATCTTTGTAGAAATAATCTAACATCTGACCGAGGCGGCGCTCGTATCTATGATACGCATTGCCCAACAGGTAAAATTGACAAACTTATAATATTTATGAATTTCGATCACACTGGCACAGCAGAACATAAAATAACTGTAGGTTAATTACAACTTGACAAATAGCACGCAATGTGATATATTGTAACAATAGGCTAATGTATTATAAAACTAATTTAACTAACACTAAATATTAAAGGGGGATTTATTATGGCAAATCTTATTAATTTTAACAGAGGCAAGTCTTCTGGGGTGCCGCAGTTTTCTTTTGGTAATATGTTGGAGGATTTCTTTTCGGATCCTTGGTTTTCGTGGCATAGACCAGAACTGGGTACGTTTAGGCTAGATATAAAAGAAGATGATTCTGAATACGTGGTGGAAGCTGATTTGCCAGGCGTTAAAAAAGAGGATGTGAATTTAAATTTAGATAACGGTAAACTCACAATCTCGGTTGAAGCTAAGGAATCGGAAGAGAAAGAAAGTAAAAAAATTGTTCACAAAGAGCGCTATTATAGGTATATGGAACGCAGTGTTTATTTAGCTAATGCCGCAGATGACGGTGCAGAGGCTAAGTTAGATGATGGCGAATTAGTTATTAAAATTCCAAAAAAAGATGCCGGGAAAAGCAAGCAAAAAATCGAAATAAAATAATTGATTGGAAAAAAATATGAAAAATACAAATAAAATATACCGATTATTCACCGGTGTTCTATGCGTTGCAGTTTCTATTATGGCAATATTATTTTCACATGTTAGTAGTCCTGCTAAGTTAATTATCACAATCATGCTTCTTATTTGTGGTATTATTATGATCTTAAAAAGAAATGCTCCAAGCAATGACGAAGGAATAGGCTATATTATTATGTTTATGCCTGGCATTTCTGTTGGACTAACTAACACAGCAACTAACTTGAATTCTGAAATGTTGATTTTGCTTATTTTTATTATAATTCTTGCTATCTTTAATCTAACCCCTGTGTTTTTGAAAAAGAAAGATAAAAAATCAGAGTAAAAATCTAGAAACTAATTTTAAATATAAAAGGTCTCTTCAACTTTAAGTTGAGGAGATCTTCATGCTTTTTAGAGTGATTTTATATAAAAAGATAGCCATCAGTATAGTTGATGGCTATCTTTGGAGATTTGAAAATGAATATAAAGGAAACATTTGGTGCCGGAAGCCGGACTTGAACCGGCACGAACGATTAAGTTCCCGGGATTTTAAGTCCCGTGCGTCTGCCAATTTCGCCATTCCGGCAGCTATTGGTAGTATAGCAGATAATTCACTGAAAGTCAAGCATATTTTTTAGTTTATCTTTAATTTTTTGCACGTTGTTATTTTTAAAAATTCGAAGCCATATTTGTATCTACAAACACACGTACATTGTTTAACGAGGAAGTGTTTAAATATTGTTTTAAAGCTCTGCGCAATTTGTTGCGAAATTCCGTATTATTTTTATCAAAAAGCATAATTTTGAAACGATAATTACCATTTAATTTGGGTTGATTCGCCGGCATCGGTGGTTGGCAAATAATATTAAATTTGTCTTTTAAAATTTTAAAAAAACTTTCGGCACAAGCAAGAGTTAACTTTGCATCTTTGCCCACAAACCCAATAACAATTAAGCTCCCTACCGGTGGTAAATTTAAACTGCTTCTAACCGCTATCTCTCCTTCAAAAAAAGCTTGGTAGTTATTCTTCTGTACAAAAGTGAACAGTTCATTATCCGCGCTTCTTGTTTGAACAACTGCCCTGCCCAATTTATTAAATCTGCCTGCCCTGCCAATTACTTGAGTTAAAAGTGCAAATGCCTGCTCGTGACCTCTAAAGTCGCTGCAATAAAGGCTCTGGTCGATGCCGACTACACCTACCAAAGTGACATTGTTTAAATTCAGCCCTTTAGCAATGATTTGCGTGCCAACCATTATATTATATTCGTTATTAATAAAAGCTTCTAATTTATGTTTAAAAACCTCACTAGAAGTTATTGCATCGGAATCCACACGAAGGACTTTTGCCCCATCTAGCTGCTTTAGTTGTGCTTCCACCTTTTCTATTCCAAAACCATTATATTCTATAAAATTACTGCCGCAAACTGAGCACACATCTCTTGCATCTGTTGCGTAGCCACAATAATGGCAGCGCAATGTTTTATTAGATTTATGATAAACAAGCCCTATTTCGCAATTAGGGCACATGGCTACATTACCACAGCCACGGCACCTAATTGATGTGCTGTAGCCGCGCCTGCCAATTAAAACTATGCTCTGTTCACCTTTATTTAAATTAGCTTGCAATTCGTTTTGTAGCACGCTACCTATAATTACAGTTTCTTCATGTTCATTCGTATCAGTTAAATCAACAATTTGTGTGTGTGGTAATTCATTTTTATTATAACGTTCATTTAATTCAAACAAGCTATATACTCCATTTTTAGCTTTATAAAAACTAGCAATCGATGGTGTTGCTGATGCTAGAATTAATTGGCAGCTATTATACAACGCTCTGAATTTGGCAATCTCTATGGCGCTATAAAGTGGTTTGCGTTCAGATAGGTACGATTGATCCTGTTCCTCATCCACAATTATAAGGCCAAGGTTGAAAATCGGGGCAAATACTGCACTTCTTGTGCCGATTATAATGCGAGCCGTTCCATTTTTTATACGTTGCCATTCATAAAGTTTCTCACTTGCTTTAAGCCCACTGTGTAAAACCGCAATAACGCCTTTAAAATACTTAGAAAAATGATCCATCATTGGTACTGTTAAGCCAATTTCTGGTACTAAAATTAAAACTGATTTGTCAGACTTTATCACTTTTTCTGTAAGCTTTACGAATATTTCAGATTTACCGCTGCCAGTTACGCCAAACAGCAAAGAAACTCCTGCTTCCCCTTGGTCTATTTTTTCTGCAATACCCTCTTGTACGGATTGCTGAGGCTTTGTTAAGTGCAAGCTGTTGGTATTAAAATTATCTGGATTTAATTTTCTTCCCTCTTTAGTCTCAACTGTTTTATATTCTCGTTTCAGCGCTTTCTTTTTAATGAGTTCTGCAAGCATATAATTTGATATATTAAAAGTCTCTTGTAGCTCCGTTTTAGTATAACAAACTTCATCTTTAAGTTGCATTAGAACCTGCTGTTGCTTTAATGTGAAATTTGAATTTGCAAAGCTATTTTTGTTCAAACTAAAAAAGAGGGTTTGCCTGCCTTTTAAATTCTTTACAAACCAAACTTTACGTGTGAGTACCCCTGCTTGGCACAGTTCATTCTGTTCTTTTTTGCTTAAAAATATTAATGCTTCTGCGGGTATTATTCCACCATGTTTTTGAGCAAGTTTTAAAAGTTCTGCTTTAAACAAAAAAAGTGGCTGAATTGCTTCTGCATTTAGTTCAAAACCTACTTTTAATTTGCCAGCAAGTGCATGTGGTGTAATAACATTTAATGCCTCAAAATAAGTGCAAAATAAATTTTGCACCATATAAATCGCAACTTTTATCTGCTCTTCTGTTAATATATATGCATTTTCAACTGCGCTATACACTTCTTTAAGATCTACTTTATTTTCATCTTCAAATATCTTAAAAATAAAAGCTCGTCTAATTATATTTTGAGGACCGAACGGTACTAGAACTGTTTGCCCTAAGCATATTTTTATATTCGGTGGAACGTTATAATAAAACAATTTGTCTGTTTTATATAACACCTTCTCTACCGCAACAGCTATTATCATAATCTCCTTATATAACTCCTCTGATTATACTTTTAAAACAACGGTCTAAATAATCTAAAAAGCGAAGCCAAAAACCTAATTCCTAATCGCCTGGGTCGCACGCATTCTTCTAATGTAATTCTGTGGCATTGTTGCAGAGTATTAGTACAATCTGTTTTTAATTCTACAATTGCCTGAGTATTATACATAAACACACCCACTTCAAACTGAGAATAAAAACTTCTGTAATCTATATTAGCACTGCCTACAACTCCCACAATACCATCCACAAGCATAGACTTAGCATGAATAAAGCCGGGTAGATATTCATAAACTTCTACATTCTCTTCAATTAATTGTTTAAAATACGACCTTGAAAGTAGATTAATATACCATTTATCGTTGACTTTAGGGTAAACTATTTTAACCGATATGCCACTCTGCGATGCTATTTTGCACGCATCCAAAAACTCACCGCTCGGCACAAAATAGGGTGTGAAAACTATAACCTCTTTTTGAGCACTATATATTAAATTTAAATAAACATATTCATAAAGCCTTTGGTAAGAACCTGGCCCGCTGCAAAATGGTTGTACTAAACCATTATCTGCCGTATTTTCACAAGTTTGCTCTAAATTAAAATACTCTTTGAAATTACTGTCATACTTTTTATCATAGTTCCACATCTGTAAAAACATTGCCGTTAAGCTCTGCACTGCCTCTCCTTCCAAATATACTCCACTATCCTTCCAGTGGCCGAACCTTGGCAATTTGTTAATATACTCATCTGCAATATTAAAGCCGCTAACAAACCCTATTTTACCATCTATAACAATAATTTTCCTATGATCGCGGCTGTTAAGGTACGAATTTAAAAACAAAGAAGCTTTATTAAAAACAATACACAAAATACCACTTTTTTTAAGTTCCATAAAATATTTTGTAGGCAATCTATCTATACAGCCAATATCATCATAAATTAAGCGTACCTCCACTCCAGCTGCTGCTTTTTCTTTTAAAATTTCTAGTATTGCATCCCACATATAGCTAAAATTAACTATAAAAAATTCTAAAAAAATATATTTTTGAGCTGTCTTTAGTGCGTGCAACATCTCTGTGAATGCTTCTTCTGCCTCGCCAAAATATCTAGTTTCTGTGTTTATAAATCTATTAAACGAATACCCTTCTAAAAAGTTGGCTATTCTAACAAATCTTTGTTGTTCATCTATATGCTCTGGTTTTTCTTTTCTATTATTTATAATCAGTTCATTTTTAAGCTTTAAAAACCTAATATTTTTTTTGTTTGGTACCTTTTGGCGGCCAAAAATAAGATAAAAAAGACCACCTATTAACGGAAACGCCAGAATAGGGACTACCCACGCTAATTTATGAGTGTCTGTTACCTTATCGTTTACAATCCACACAGCAATTACAAGGCTTAAAACTTCGAGTGCGATAGAAATTCGACTGCTGAAAATTGAAGCCATTGCTATAAACAGTATAATTTGTAATATTATTAAAATGCACAACCACATAAAACGTGTTGTTGTGATTTTTTTTAATTTTTTTATTATATTCTTCATTTCTCCTCCGGTTTTATTTTATAAATTTTGCAGCATTAGAATAGAACCAATGCTGCAAAACAATTATAACCGTTGAATATAGTTCTTTACAATTATCTGAAGTAGTTCGTCACGGTCTATTTTTCTAATATAACTTCTTGCGTTGTTGTGTGTGGTTATATATGTTGGATCTTCTGAAAGAATATACCCCACCAGCTGATTAATGGGGTTATACCCTTTTTCTTGCAAAGCTTCATAAACCACTTTTAACACGCTTTTAATCTCATCTTCTCGTTCTAAACCTAATGAAAATGCTATTGTATGATCGCTCATATTTTCATCCATCCCTCACTTTATTTTTTTAATATTTCTTTTATTATATCTTTTGTGCTACTTGGAGTTTTCTCTTCCTTTGAATTATGAACAATACCCTGCAATTTTTTATTTAAAAATTCAATTATTGGTTGTGTTTGTGCATTTTGTGGAATTATAAATGTACGTTTTTGTTTGCTAAAAACAGCATATATATCTTTATTGGAATAAACTTCAGCAATATCTTGAAATTTAGTAGAGTTAGATTCTGTAACGATTTCTTCTAGACCATCTTCAAAAATTTTCAATTCAACCTCATTTGTTGAATACTCATCGGTACAATACATTTTTTTAGAACGAAATTTAAGGAGGCTCTTAAAGATAAAATGAATGTATATAAAACCTAAGAATACCACACACCAAATAATTAATAAAATTGCTAGTATATTGTTGCTGTTTATGTTTATTTGTGCCATGTCTTGGTTCCTTATCACTACCGCATAATAAACGGATTCCAAAATAGAGATTAAAACCAGATTTTTTGTGATTCTGCTTTTTCTTTTTGCAATCTGATCTTTTTGAATTAGCCAGTTAAAAGATATAAAATCTTGCAATGTAATTTTATATTTAGCGGAGAAAACCGGTACACGTTCTGTTGTTTCGTCCTGCTGTTCCATAATTTCACCTCCTGTTTTTACATTAATTACTATTCTGATTCTGTGTCTTGATTTAAATTACGTACTGGTAAAACTAAAAATAAAAAGTCGTCTTCTTCTTTTGCAGAGTGGATAATTGCCGGTGTTAAGTTGCCAGAGAAGTTTAAACTAACCTCCTCACAATTCGCAGCACGCAGCGCTTCTAACAATAAGCGACTATTAAAACTAATAACCAGCTGTTCACCATTTGTGCTACAAGTAATCTCATCGCTTGCTGTACCTGTAGTACTTCTGCAGGCCATTTTTAGTTTTTTGTCTTCTATTTCCAGCATAATTGGCGCTTTTAACTTATTCTGTACAACTACTGCTGTGCGTTCAATACTGTCTATAATCTCTTGAGTTTTTACCACTATTTGTGTAGAAAACTTCTTTGTAATTGTAGCTTTGTAATCTAAAAAACGACCCTCTAAAAGCTTAGCTATAATAGTATAGTTATTAACTCTAAACATCATATATGTATTCGAAACATCTATTAAAATTTCTTGATCTGCATTTGTAATAAGCCTTATTACCTCTTGCAGAGATCTGCTAGGGCAGATAACAGATGCCTCTACCTCTGATTCTATAGCCACCTCTTTTACTGCCATTCTAAATCCATCTAGCGCAACCATAGCGATTTTTTGTGCTTCAAAATTAATTAAAGCACCTGTGTAAATAAGTTTGGTCTCGTCTGTTGAAGCTGCATATATAGTTTTACTAACTAAATCTCTAAACTTTTCCGCATTCATGTTAATTGTATGCTCTGTAGCAACAACTGGCAGGTCTGGATAAGTTTGCGCTTCCATTCCTACAATATCAAATTCCATATTATTACAGGTTATTTTTAAATGTAGGTCTTGCGTTGATTCAAATTCAATAACCCCTTCTGGCATACGTCTTATTATCTCTGTGAAAAGTTTGGCACTCAGAACCATCTTGCCAACCTCTTCTACCTTAGCAGAAATAGATGTTGTAATTGCTATGTCGAAATTATAGCCCACAACGCAAATTGAATCCGACTTAACATCCAGTAGTATGCCTTCCATAACCTCTAAAGTGGAACGGTTAGCCACCACCTTTGACGTGTTTAGCAGTGCAGAAGAAAGTTCGTTACTCAAGCAAGAAAACTTCATTATTTAAAATCACTCCTAAATTAAATTCACTTTTATTCCATTATATAACAAAACCTTTCCTTTTGCAAGTGATAAAAATTCTGTCCCTTTCTTCCTCAATATTTTTATTTTTATAATTCCCTCTTGTTTTATTCTACTTGTCACTTGCAATGCATTCCAAATAGCCCCAAAAATTTTAAAGCCTCGCAGAAGCGAAGCTTTAAAAAAATTTATTCTGCAAATTAAATGCAAAATTAATTTAAAATAATAATTTATATATTAAAATACGTTCTATTATATTAGTTCAATTAATGCCATTTCTGCAGCATCGCCTCTTCTGGGGCCTAGCTTTATTATTCTGGTATAACCGCCCTTAACATCTGTGTATTTAGGGGCAATCTCATTGAACAATTTAGTAACAACTGATTCTTTTGTTACATAAGAAAACACTTTGCGTTTAGAATGCAGATCTGAATTTTTACTTACCGTTATTATTTTCTCTACCGCAGATCTAAGTTCTTTTGCACGCGTTACTGTTGTTTCTATCTTGCCATTTTCAAGCAAAAATGTTACCATGCCTCTCATCATTGCTCTTCTATGGTCGGCGGTTCTGCCTAGCTTTCTTTGTGGCATTAAACTCACTCTCCTTTGCAATTAAACTGAAATCCTATATTTGATCTTGTTTATCATCATCAAACATTTTAAACCCTAAAGCTTCTACCTTTAAAATAACTTCATTTAACGATTTTTTACCAAGATTTTTAATCTTTAAGATTTCTTCTTCAGACATCTTTAATAAATCTTTTAAATTATTAACACCCACACGTTTTAAACAGTTGAATGCTCTAACAGATAAATTCATCTCTTCTAGCGTTATATCTAAAATGTTTTTATCATTACTTTCGTTGCTATTACTCTGATGCTTATATCTATCGCTAACTATGTTAGAAAGCTCCATAAGTAATTCCAAATGATCTACTAATATTTTAGCTGCAATAGATACTGCTTCTTTTGCAGAAACGCTGCCATCTGTCCAAGCTTCTAAAATTAGTTTATCATAATCTGTTATCTGCCCAACACGTGTATTTTCTACTGAATAGTTCACTTTTACTACTGGTGTATAAATACTGTCTACTGCTATTCTGCCAATTTCTGGCTGCGCATCTTGTTTGTTTTTTTCGGCAGAAACATAGCCTTTACCTTCGCTTACTGTTAATTCCATAACTAGCGAAGCATCTTCAGAAAGGGTAGCTATATGCTGCTCTGTACTTAACACATCAATTTCCGGATCGTATTTTATATCTGCTGCAGTGACTTCGCCCTTGCCATGAGCCTCTATATATATTCTTTTAGGTGCTGCACCATAAAGTTTAAATCTTAAGTTTTTTATGTTCAACACAATCTCGGCTACGTCTTCTTTAACCCCGGGAATTGTTGCAAATTCATGCTGTACCCCTTCTATTTTTATGGATGTGACCGCCGCACCAGCTAGGGACGATAACATTACACGCCTTAAACTGTTACCTAAAGTTACTCCAAAACCACGCTCTAAAGGTTCTACTACAACCTTACCATATGTCCCATCGTCGGTCATATCTATAATCTTAACATTTGTTTTATCTATATCTATCAATTAATACCCTCCCTAATTAAAAACTATCACAAAAATATTTTTGAGTGATATATTGTTTCATTCAATTCAGAAAAGCACAAAATTCTTTAAGCCAACTAAGATAAAACAAATTTATTTTGAGTATAGCTCAACAATCAAGTGTTCAGAAACTTCTAAATCAATATCTTCACGTTTTGGTAATTCTTTTACTTTCACCTTAGAGCCTTCTACCTCTAGCCATTGCGGAACGATTACCATTCTCTTCTCATCTAGAAGCTCCTTAATTTTAGGACTGTTCAGACTTTTAGACTTAATTTCAACAATATCGCCTTGTTTAAGCAAAATTGATGGAATATTGGCTTTGTTACCATTTAATGTAAAATGGTTATGACGTACTAATTGCCTTGCCTCTTTGCGCGATGATGCAAAACCAGCGCGGTATACAATGTTATCTAACCTTAGTTCTAAAAATCTAAGCAAGTTTTCACCGGTAACCCCTTGCTTTCTTTCTGCCATTTCAAAATATTTTTCAAACTGACTCTCTAAAATGCCATAAAAACGCCTTGTTTTTTGTTTTTCACGTAACTGCAGACCATATTCCGATGTTTTCTTTCTGCCCTTACCATGTTGACCAGGCAAACTATTTCTGCGAGTTAGTGCGCATTTGTCTGAATAACACCTAGCACCTTTAAGAAATAATTTTTGCGATTCTCTTCTGCAAAGTTTACATGCTGCTCCTATATATCTTGCCATCTTTTACATTCACCTCCATTAAACTCTTCTTCTTTTTGGTGGTCTACAACCATTGTGCGGTATCGGTGTAACATCTTTAATCATGTTAATTTCTAACCCTGCAGATTGTAAAGCTCTAATTGCAGCTTCTCTGCCAGAACCTGCACCTTTAACAAGTACTTCAACTGATTTAAGACCATATTCCATAGCAGCTTTCGCTGCTGATTCTGCTGCAGTTTGTGCTGCAAATGGTGTTGACTTTCTTGAACCTTTAAAACCCAAAGCTCCAGCGCTTGCCCAAGAAAGCACATTCCCTACTGTATCTGAAAGTGTAACTATTGTATTATTAAACGTTGATTGAATATGTGCTACCCCTTTGTTAACGTTTCTTTTTTTTGCTACTTTTCTTGTTCTTGCACCTTTTTTAGCTACTACTTTTGCCATTAAAACACCCCCTAGTTAACTATTTCTTTTGTTCGCAATTGTTTTACGCGGGCCTTTTGCCGTTCTAGCATTTGTTTTTGTTCTTTGACCTCTAACCGGTAACCCTTTTCTGTGCCTAATTCCACGGTAGCAGCCAATTTCTATTAGCCTCTTTATATTTAGCGCTACTGTTCTTCTTAGGTCTCCTTCAACCGTCATAAATTTATCGATATACTCTCTAATCTTAGTGAGATCTGCTTCTGTTATATCTTTTACACGTATATCCGGATTAACTCCAGTTTGAGCTAAAATCTTTTGAGCAGATGGTCTACCTATGCCATAAATATAAGTCAGCCCAATTTCTACACGCTTTTCACGCGGTAAATCTACCCCTGCTATACGAGCCATGCTATAAACACCTCCATTTTATTTTTAGCCTTGTCTCTGCTTATGCTTTGGATTTTCACAAATTACCATAACTCGACCTTTTCTTTTTATTATCTTACACTTTTCACAAATCGGCTTAACTGAAGGCCTGACTTTCATAAGAAATACCCTCCCATGTATTTTATTTTGTGCGCCATGTTATTCTGCCTTTTGTTAGATCATATGGTGACATCTCTACCAAAACTCTATCTCCTGTTAATATCTTAATAAAGTTCATTCTCAACTTGCCAGAGATATGTGCTAGTATTTTGTGACCATTGTCTAATTCAACCACAAACTGAGCGTTGGGTAGTGTTTCTACCACTTTTCCTTCTATCTCTATCACATCTTCTTTAGACAAAACAAAACAACCTCCCTACTCGTGTTATAGTTAAATACAAAAGACATTATCATGAATTAAAATCGCTTAAAGCTTTTCTTAAATGACAATTATTTTTAATTGTTCTTAAATCTATCTTTTTGTTTGTTGCACTTAAATGAATTCGATTCTTCTTTTTAGGTGCCTCTAATTTTCTTGACCTGCCATTTGATATCCAGCAGAAACGTTCATCTGATTTTATTACCACAAAAAAGCCACCTTTATCGTGCCCAGCTTTTGACCATACAATATCACCATTTTCTATTATCATAACCAACCCTCTTATTCAACATAGTGTTAAAATCTGCGGACCATCTTCTGTTAATGCTATTGTATGCTCAAAATGTGCAGAATAACTGCCGTCTTTAGTAACCACTGTGCCATTCGACTGCGTTTGAACCTCTTCCGTACCAATATTTACCATGGGTTCTATAGCTAAAGTCATACCGCTAACTAATCTCGCTCCATGTTCCGGGTTGCCAAAGTTAGGTACTTCCGGGCCTTCGTGTAAATTGCGACCTACTCCATGGCCTACATAGTCTTTAACCACATAAAGCCCCTCAGATTCTACGCAAGTTTGCACTGCATGTGAAATAGCCCCAACTCTTGCGCCCACAACAGCTGCTTTTATGCCGAGCATAAGGCTGTTTTGCGTTACATCTAAAAGATGCTCTAAATCTTTGCTGATTCTGCCAACAGCAAATGTTGCTGCATTGTCGCTATGAAATCCATTCAAAAAAGCACCAACATCCACACTAACTATATCGCCCTCTTGCAACACTCTATTACTAGAAGGAATCCCATGCACTACCTCGTTATTAATTGAGATACACACACTAGCCGGGAATCCGCCATAATTCAAAAACGAAGGTATTGCTCCTTTTGAGGTTATGTAAGCCTCTGCAATTTTATTAATGTGCTGAGTTGTAACTCCTGGTTTTATTGCCTCACCTGCTTTAAAAAGTGCAACCGCCGCTATGTAACATGATTTTTTCATCAATTCAATCTCTTCATCTTTTTTGACAATAATCATTACAAGCTCTCCAAAACCCCAAATATCTCTTTAGAAACATCACTTATCTGTTGATTGCCATTAATCTCTTTTAAAAGATTTTTAGCCTTATAATATTCTATTAAAGCTTCTGTTTTTTTGTGATACACATTCAGCCGTTCTTTTATAGCTTCTTCGTTATCGTCGTTGCGTTTAAAAAGTTCGCCACCACATTGCGCACAAATAGTTTTACCCTCTTCATTATAAATCTTTCCGCAGCTTTTGCACACTTTTCTATGCAACACTCGCTCTTTAACAATATCTTCTGGTACGTTAATATAAATAACTGCAGCAATATTTATGTTATGCTTCTCAATGGCTTTTGCCTGTACAAGTGTTCTCGGCACTCCATCTAAAATATACCCGTTAGTATATTTGTTACTTTTAAGTTCGTTAAAAACCAACTCCATAACAAATTTATCCGAAATCAGTTGACCGCCTTGCATTTCTCCATTGAGTTTAGAATCTGTACTCTGCTTTTTTGCGAATTCACGCAAAATGTCACCAGAAGAAACTATCGGTATATTAAAATGTTCGGCAATTGCTTTGCCCTGGACTCCTTTGCCAGCTCCTGGAGCACCTAATAAAATTATATTCATTGTTTATAAAACCTTTCTACTTTCTTATTACTCCAAAAAGCCTTTGTAGTGTTTCATCATCATCATAGATTCAATTTGCTTCATTGTATCCAAAGCCACTCCAATAACTATTAGTATTGTTGTGCCGCCCAAAGCTATATTCATGTGAACAAACGAGCTTATAATCATTGGCAGTATTGCAACAAATCCTAAAAATAATGCTCCTACAAATGTAACTTTCGAAATTACTTTAGTTAAATACTCCGTTGTTTGAGCTCCTGGTCTTATTCCAGGTATTGTGCCGTTATTTTTGCGCAAATTGTTGGCTATTTCTATTGGGTTATATTGCACCGACACATAAAAATAATTAAAACCTATAATCATAATAAAGTAAATAACTGAATATAAAACCCTACCATGCTCTAAATGATCTAACCCTTTACCAAACCAGGTTTGTGAATCTTTATCAAAAATAAGTTTTAACATACTAAAAAAAGCTAAAAACGAAGATGCAAATATAATAGGCATAACCCCTGCCATGCTTAGCTTTATTGGAATATGAGTATTTTGCCCGCCATACATTCTTCTTCCTACAACTCTTTGTGCATATTGAATCGGTACTCTGCGTTCTGCATTTGTCACAAAAATAATCAAAATAGTAATTAAAATAAACACTAACACTAGCAGAATTGCAACTATTGCTTCTTTACCGCCTGCTTTGCACATTGTATAAATCTTTCCAAATGCAGCAGGACCTCTTGAAAGTATACCCGCAAACAAAACAATAGATATTCCGTTTCCAATTCCCTTATCATTAATCTTTTCACCCAGCCACATCACTAAAGCACTGCCTGCCGTAAAGGTTGCAACTATTACAACTGCTGAAACCCAGCCAGAAACCCCATCGCGATATTTTACTATTTGGTTTCTAAACATTGTGTTCCCGCCACGGAGCAAAAGATAGAACGTCACTGATTGAATTAGCGCCAAAGCTACTGTAAAATACCGTGTGATTTTGTTTATCTTCTTCTGCCCTTCCGCACCTTCTTTAGCCATTCTCTCTAGAGCTGGTATGCCAAACGTTAACAGCTGAATTACAATAGAAGATGTTATATATGGTGAAATAGACATGGAAAATATTGTTACACGAGAAAAAGCCCCGCCAGTAAATGCATCTATATAACTAAAGAAATTATTTTGAGTTGGTGCTAAGTCGTGTAGTTCATTAAAATTTAAAAATGGAACTGGAATTGTAGAACCTATTCTAAACACCAATATAATCATTATTGTGTAAAACAATTTTTTGCGTAAATCTGGCAATTTGAACATGTTCTTTATTATAGTGAACAATTACTCCACCTCAATTCTGCCGCCTGCTTTTTCTATCTTCTCTTTTGCAGACTTTGAAAATGCAGCAACTGTAACATTGAATTTTTTACTTAGTTCACCACTGCCCAACAGTTTAATTCCCGCTAATACTTTTTTAACAAGCCCAGAATTTATTATAGCTTGTGTATCTATTGTTGCATTATTTTCAAACCGCTTCTCTAAATCTCTTATATTAATAACTGCATATTTTGTAGAGAAAACATTTGTAAAACCTCGTTTCGGCAAACGCCTATAAAGTGGCATCTGGCCTCCTTCAAAACCTGGTCTAACTCCTCCGCCAGATCTAGCATTCTGCCCTTTGTGGCCCTTGCCAGACGTTTTACCATTACCAGAACCCGCTCCTCTGCCTTTGCGATACGCTTTTTTATTAGAGTTTGGTGCAGGTGATAATTCGTATAACTTCATTGCATTCCCTCCTTTTAGTTAATCTTAAACCTCACTTGTTTGGATGAGGTATGAAATTTGGGAAATCTTGCCTTTAAGCGCATCATTCATAACATGCTCAACTTCTTTACCTGTTTTATTAAGACCTAAAGAATGAGCTGTGGCAATATGTTTGGCATTTCTACCAGATAAACTTTTAACTAATTTTATTTTAATGCTGCTTGCTTGGGCTTCCCTTTTTGCTTTTGCCATAAAAATCACCCTTTTACTTTAGAATTTCTTGCGCTGTTTTGCCTCTTATCTCCGCAACCTCATCTACATTACGAAGAGCTTTCAAACCTTCAACTGTTGCTCTAACAACATTGCACGGGTTATTAGAACGCAAAGATTTTGTTCTAATGTCTTTAACTCCTGCCGCCTCTAACACCGCACGCATTGGGCCACCTGCTATAATTCCCGTTCCTTCTGATGCCGGTTTCATTAAAACTTCGCCTGCTGCAAATTTACCAATAATTTCGTGCGGAATTGTTGTACCTTTTAAAGCTATTTTTATCAAATTCTTTTTAGCATCTTCAATTCCTTTCCGCACAGCATCCGAAACTTCCGAGGCTTTGCCCATACCAAAGCCAATAACTCCTTGACCGTTCCCAACAACAATTAAAGCTGAAAATTTGAAAATTCTTCCGCCCTTAACTGTTTTACCTACTTTATTAACCGAAACAACTGTTTCTTTTAGATTTTTTAAATCCACAGCACTTTCATCTAACTTTAACAAACAATTTCACCTCCTAAATTAAAACTCAAGACCACCTTCACGAGCCCCATCTGCAAGCTCTTTTACACGACCATGATATAAATAACCACCACGATCAAAAACCACACACTTAATACCTTGCTTCTTTGCACGTTCTGCTATAAGCAACCCTATTTTATGTGCAGCTTCTTTGTTTCCACCATTGCCCTCATATGCTTTTTCCGTTGTTGAGGCACTTGCTAGGGTAACACTTTTAACATCATCTATAAGTTGCGCATAAATATGCTTTGCCGAACGAAACACATTTAGTCTCGGCCTTTCTGATGTTCCGCTAATTTTTTTGCGCACAATCAAATGCCTGCGGATTCTGGTGGTTTGTTTGTTCCACGCTCTAGACACAATGCTTCACGCTCCTTTACTTCTTACCTTTTCCTGCTTTACCTTCTTTGCGCCTAATTACTTCATCGCTATACTTTATTCCTTTGCCTTTATATGGCTCTGGCGGGCGCTTTCCTCTAATCTCTGCAGCAAATTGACCAACTTTTTGCTTGTCTACACCATGAACAACAATCTTGTTCGGGTTGGGTACTTCAACTGTTATGCCTTCTATCTCTGGCATTATAACCTGATGCGAATACCCTAAATTCATAACAAGATTTTTGCCTTGCTTTGCCACACGGTATCCTACTCCATTAACATCTAATTCTTTAGAAAATCCATCTGTTACTCCAATTACCATATTCTCAATTAATGTTCTCGTCAAGCCATGCAAGCTTTTATATTTTTTTTCATCCGATGGCCTTTTAACAAAAATTTGATTTTCTTGTAACTCAACCGTCATATCCTTGTTATAAGCAAAATTCAAACTGCCTTTGGGCCCTTTAACCGAAATCTGACTATTGTTTATAGCTACCTCAACTTTGTTCGGAACATTAATCGGTAACCTGCCAATACGTGACATATAAACACCCCTTTACCACACAAATGCAAGAACTTCGCCGCCAACATTGGCTTTGCGTGCTGCTTTGTCGGTCATAACTCCTTTAGATGTTGACACAATCGCAATTCCAAGCCCTTTTAAAACTTTCGGCATGTCTTCACAATTTGCATAAACCCTAAGGCCCGGCTTAGAAACACGGCGCAACCCTGTTATAACTCGTTCTTTATTTGAACCATATTTTAATGTTATTCTTATTATTCCCAGCTTATTATCTTCTATTACATCAAACCCTTTTATATAACCTTCGTTTAAAAGGATTTGTGCTATCGACTTCTTCATCTTAGATGCTGGAACTTCAACTGTGCTATGCTTTGCAGAATTAGCGTTTCTAATTCTTGTTAGCATATCAGCAATCGCATCTGTAATCTGCATGGTTCTTCCTCCTTTGCACAATTTACCAGCTAGCTTTTTTCACTCCTGGTATTTGACCCTTATATGCTAAATTTCTAAAGCATATACGGCAAATGCCAAATTTACGAAGGTAAGCATGTGGCCTACCACATATTCTGCACCTTGTGTATGCGCGCGTAGAAAACTTTGCCGGTCTTTTTTGTTTTGCAATCATCGACTTTTTAGCCACAGTACAACCTCCCTATTTATGAAATGGTGCTCCCATAAGTGAAAGCAATTCATATGCCTCTTCATCTGTTTTTGCTGTTGTAACAAAACAAATATCCATACCTCTAATTTTATCTATTTTTTCGTATTCAATTTCAGGAAATATCAATTGCTCTCTTATGCCCATATTATAGTTCCCTTTGCCATCGAAAGCATTTAGATTAATTCCTCTAAAATCTCTTACTCGTGGTAGCGCAATGTTAAAAAATTTATCTACAAATTCATACATTTTGTCTCTTCTTAGAGTTACTTTCGCACCAATCTTCATTCCAACACGCAATTTGAAATTTGCCACAGACTTTTTAGCACGGCATATCATTGGTCTTTGCCCTGTGATTTTAGATAAATCATTTATAATTGCATCTATAACTTTTTGATTATCTCTAGCTTCACTGTTCGTTACATTAATAACAACTTTTTCAAGCTTAGGTACCTGCATAATGTTTTTATATTCAAACTTCTTAATTAATGCCGGCACTATCTCCTGAGTATATTTTTCCTTTAACCTGCTAGCCAACTCGCTGCCTCCTTTCTCTAGAAAGTTTTCTTACAATCTTTATGTTTACAAACACGTTGTTTCTTTCCATCTTCAGACATTTCGTGGCCAACTCTAGTAGGCTTTCCGCATTTAGGGCAAACAAGCATAACCTTACAAGCATAAAGTGGTGATTCAACTTTTACAATTGTCCCATGCTCACCCTGCCTTCTTGGCTTTACGTGCTTTGTAGATACATTACAACCTTCTACAATCACTTTACCCTCTTTGCTGCTTACCTCAACAATCTTTCCTTTTTTACCTTTATCTTTGCCAGAAATAATTGCCACGATGTCACCTTTTTTTACATGTAATGTATTCATTTTAAGTAACATCTCCCTATTAAAGCACTTCTGGTGCCAAACTTAAAATTTTTCCGTAATCTTTTTTATCGCGCAACTCACGCGCAATTGGGCCAAAAACACGTGTACCCCTTGGAGTTTTATCTTCTCTAATTAGTATAGCAGCATTTTCGTCAAAACGTATACTTGTGCCGTCTGGCCGTTTTAATGCGTTTTTGGTTCTAACAACTACTGCTTTAACAACTTCACCTTTTGCAACCATTCCATCTGGAGATGCTTTTTTTACAGAAGCCACAATAATGTCTCCAACACTTGCATATCTTCTTCGAGTTCCACCAAGCACTCTTATACACATAATCTCTTTAGCCCCTGTGTTGTCGGCCACTTTAAGATACGTTTGCATCTGAACCATTGCCGTTTTCTCCTCTCTTACCGATCTTATTTTGCTTTTTCTATAATTTTAACAAGTCTCCATCTTTTCTCTTTGGAATATGGCCTTGTTTCCATAATAGAAACACGATCACCAATACCGCATTCATTCTTTTCATCGTGTGCTTTAAACTTAACCGTTCTTTTTATAATCTTTTTATACAGAGGGTGGCGAACACTATCTTCAACTGCCACAACAATAGTTTTTTGCATTTTGTTGCTAACAACCTTGCCAACTCTTGTTTTTCTAAGGTTCCTAGATTCCATACTTATTCATCGCCCTCCTCTTCGTTAGCGGTTTGTTTTTCTGTGATTATTGTTTTTATTCTGGCTATATCGCTCTTCACAGCTCTGATCCTCATCGGATTTTCTAATTGATTAATTGCATTTTGAAATCTTAGATTAAAAAGTTCAGCCTTAAGGTCAGAGAGTTTTTGATTCAGTTCTTTAATACTAAGTCCACGAACTTCACTTGCCTTCATTGCTTCTCTCCTCCTTCTAAGTCTGCTTTCCTTACAAATTTGCACTTAACCGGCAATTTGTGGCTTGCAAGTCTCATAGCTTCGGCAGCATTTTCTTCAGAAACTCCAGCCATTTCAAACATCACTCTGCCTGGCTTAACAACAGCTACCCAAAATTCCGGATTTCCTTTACCGGAACCCATACGGACTCCTGCTGGCTTTTTGGTTGCCGGCTTATCTGGGAATATCTTTATCCAAACTTGACCGCCACGTTTAATATAACGTGTCATAGCAATACGAGCTGCTTCAATTTGTGCAGATGTAATCCAAGCTGGCTCTAACGTTTGCAGCCCAAATTCACCATATGTTATCTTGCTGCCACGTCTTGCCATTCCTTTCATTCTGCCTCTGTGTTGCTTTCTATACTTTACTCTCTTTGGTAGGAGCATCTGATGCAGCCTCCTTCCGTTCTTCTCTAATTTTTTGTTGTTTTTTTGCTTTTTGCAAAACCTCTCCAACATATATCCAAACTTTTACTCCAATTTTGCCATATGTTGTATTAGCTTCTGCAAAGCCATAATCAATATCCGCTCTTAAAGTTTGCAGCGGGATCGTTCCTTCATGGTAATGTTCTGTTCTGGCAATTTCCGCTCCGCCTAATCTGCCCGAAACAGCAACTTTTATCCCCTGAGCACCAGCACTCATTGTGTGGCCTATTGCCTGCTTCATTGCACGCCTAAAAGATATTCTTTTTTCTAACTGCAATGCTATATTTTCTGCCACCAACTGAGCATTTTTATCTATCCCTTTAATCTCCACAATATTCAAATAAACACGTTTTGCGCTCGTCGAATTTTTATTAACAAGAGCTTCACATTCACTGCGAATTAATTCTATATTCTTGCCGCCTTCACCAATAACTCTGCCTGGCTTTGCACAATGAATATTAATTCTAATTCTGTTTGAGTCTCTTTTTATTTCAATCTTAGGAACTCCAGAATCATATAATTTTTGTTTTAAAAACTTACGGATTTTATAATCTTCAACCAAATAGTCTGCAAACTCTTTTTTACTTGCAAACCATTGTGAGTCCCAACCTTTAATAACCCCAACTCTCAAGCCATGTGGGTTAACTTTTTGGCCCATTTTCTTACCTCCTTACTAAAAAATCATTCCATTTCTTTAAGAACCATTGTAACGTGCGATGTTCTTTTTAATATTCGTGTTGACCTGCCATGAGACAAAGGTCTCATCCTTTTTAATATAGGGCCCGGACAAACAAAACATTCAGAAATAAATAAATTATCTATATTCATCCCATGATTATTACTAGCATTAGCAATTGCCGATTTCAAAAGCTTTCCCAAAGGCTCACAAGCAGATTTTGGGGTATGTTTTAAAATTGCTGCAGCAACATCAACCGGTTTGTTTCTAATTTGATCTAAAACAATCTGAACTTTTCTTGGCCCGATTCTTAAATATTTTAAATATGCTTTTGCTTCCATAAAGCAGCTCTCCTTTCCCCATTATTATTTTTCTGTTGTAGTCTTTTTAGCCCCTGCGTGACCTTTGAATGTTCTTGTAGCCACAAACTCACCAAGTTTATGCCCAACCATATCTTCGGTTATATAAACCGGTACATGCTTACGTCCGTCATGCACTGCAAACGTATGCCCAACAAAGTCGGGGAACACAGTAGATGCTCTGCTCCAAGTCTTCAAAATTTTCTTTTCACCACTTTGGTTCAACTCCTGCACCCTTTTAAGTAGCTTTGGTTGAACAAACGGCCCTTTTTTTACACTTCTACTCATATACTGTTTTCACCCTCTCTCTACTTCGCATTACAACGTTTAACAATCATTTTATCTGTTCTGTGATGTTTCTTTCTGGTCTTATAACCCAAAGCCGGCTTACCCCAAGGTGTTACTGGCCCCGGTCTTCCTATAGGTGCCTTACCTTCACCACCACCATGCGGGTGATCGCATGGGTTCATAGCTGAACCACGAACAGTTGGGCGCCAACCCATATGCCTTTTTCTTCCTGCCTTGCCGATATTAACATTTTCATGGTCAAGGTTGCCAACCTGACCGATTGTGGCCATACAGTTGAGCATTACCTTTCTCAGTTCTCCAGATGGTAAACGAACAAGTGCATAATTGCCTTCTTTTGCCATTAACTGAGCCATTGTGCCTGCTGACCTAACCAGCTGAGCACCTTTACCTGGATGAAGCTCTATGTTGTGAATAAATGTTCCAAAAGGAATATCTGATAAACACAATGCATTCCCAGGTTTTATATCTGCTTCTTTTCCAGATTGCACAACATCGCCTACTTGTAAACCGTCTGGTGCAATAATATATCTTTTTTCGCCATCTTCATAGTTAAGTAATGCAATATGTGCGGTTCTATTCGGATCGTATTCTAAAGAAACAACCGTTGCTTTTACATTTTCTTTATTACGTTTAAAATCCACAAGACGGTACTTTCTTCTGTTGCCGCCACCATGATGACGAACTGTAATGCGGCCATAACTGTTTCTGCCAGAGTTCTTTTTTAATTTGCAGATTAAAGATTTTTCTGGCCCAGTCTTAGAAAGTGTAGAATAGTCGACTACTGTCATTTGGCGCCTAGACGGAGTAGTCGGTTTATATTTTTTTATTGCCATTTTATCCTCTCCTCATAAGATATTTGCGGAGCTATGAGTAACTCCATACAAGTCTTTTATTAATTAAGGCCCTCAAAAAACTCAATACCCTTTGAATCTGCGGTTAAACTAACAACAGCTTTCTTCCAGTCGGATCTAAAGCCAGTATGCCTTCCCACACGTTTTTGCCTGCCTCTAAGATTAATAGTATTTACTTTTTTTACTTTTACTTCAAAGATTTTTTCTACAGCTTTTTTTATTTCTATCTTATTTGCTTTTTTAGCTACTTCAAAGGTATATTTCTTTTCCGGCATCAACTTCATGCTTGCTTCTGTGATTATTGGTTTTATTATTATATCATGAACATTTTCCATTAAGCATATACCTCCTCAATCTTGGCAACAGCCTTTTTAATAATAATAAGTTTATCATAATTTAATATATCATAAACATTTAAAGTATTAACATATGCTGTTTTTATTCCTTTAATATTGTTTGCACTCTTAGCTGTTATTCTGTCGACTTCTGGTAATACAATCAAAGCTTTACTATTAATCTCTAAACCTTTAAGTACTTCTACAATATTTTTGGTTTTATATTCTTCTAACTTCAGCTCGTTAAGTACAACTAACTCGTTGCTTAAAACCTTGCTAGAAAACGCTGACTTCATAGCTAACCTTTTTGTCTTTTTTGTTAAAGAATAACTGTAATCTCTTGGCTTTGGCCCCAAAGCTATCCCACCATGTCTCCATTGTGGTGCTCTAATAGAACCCTGCCTTGCGTGTCCGGTTCCTTTTTGGCGCCACGGTTTGCGGCCACCACCGCTCACTTCACTTCTTGTCAGGGTAGATTGCGTCCCTTGACGTTGATTAGCCAGATAATTCACAACTGCCATATGCATAACAACTGTGTTAGGCTTAATTCCAAAAACAGAATCCGCTAGTTCTATTGCTTCAATTATCTTTCCTTGTTTATCAACAACGTTTATCTTAGGCACAATTAATCCCCCTTTCTACGCTTTCTTTATGCTATTTGTAATGTAAACAATGCCGCCCTTTGGCCCTGGCACTGCGCCTTTAATAAGCATCAAATTATTTTCTAAGTTTAATTCCACAACACGTAAATTCTGCACAGTAACCTTTTCTGCACCCAAATGGCCTGCCATCTTTTTGCCCTTCATAACCCTAGATGGATCACTACAAGCTCCTAAAGATCCTCCATGCCTGTGCACTGGTCCTGTACCGTGTGTCATTTTCAATCTTCTGCTGTTCCAACGTTTAATTGGCCCCGCATACCCTTTACCTTTGCTTATTCCAGAGACATCAATGATATCTCCTTCAGCAAAAGTATCCAGTTTAATTAGATCGCCAACATTGAACTTGCTGCAATCATCTAAGCGAAATTCCTTTAAGAACTTTTTGCCACCTAAATTATTGCGTTCAAACAGCCCTCTTTGCGGCTTATTCAACTTGGTAAGAATAACATCCTGAAACCCTAGTTGAATTGAATCATACCCATCTTTTTGCATTGTCTTTTTTTGAGTAACTAAACATGGTCCAGCTTCTATTACTGTAACTGGAATAACTCTACCTTCTGGCGAAAAAATTTGAGTCATTCCAATTTTTTTGCCAATAATACATTTGTTCACAAGATTTCCTCCTTAAGGTTATTGGTTAAGGTTTCCCCTAACATTGACCCCAAAGTGCTATTTTAAAATCGGCACTTTGATTACATTGTATGATGCACTTTTATTTACTACATTATAATTTCAATATCTATTCCTGTTGGCAATTCAAGGTCAGCTAATGCTTTAACAACTTCATCGCTCGTAACAAAAATATCAATAAGCCTTTTATGAGTTCTCATTTCAAACTGTTCACGGCTATCTTTATATTTATGAACAGCCCGCAATATTGTTATAACTTCCCGTCTTGTTGGCAACGGCACAGGCCCAGATATCTCTGACCCAAAGCGGCTTGCCACCTCTATTATTTTAGCAGCTGCCAAATCCACAAGATTTGCATCATAACCTCTTAATTTTATTCTTAGTTTTTTGTTCCCTGCCATGCTACATCGCCTCCTCATCTTTATTTGGTAGACAATGTATTGGACACCGTTCCGTGTGTTTTAATATAAAAGCAAAACAACAAAACAAATTCCAACCACTGTCGCCCGATCAAACGGACATACTCCACGGAAATTCCCCAATAAAACATTGGCAACTTCCCGCTTCTTCGCAACAATATTAATGCAGTCATACTTATTTAATATACATCAATACACTTTAAAATACAAGCATTTATAATAAAATTCAAAAAAAATTCACATAATTCGTCTGTTTGTTGTGCCGTCAGCACGAATTGTGTTCGCTTTGTGTTAAGTTCACATCCAAATTAGCAGAACTTGCTATTATTTTTTCTTCTCCTTCAAATACAAATCACGGATCTTGATGATTTCGTCCTTTAAACTTTCATCCTCTTCATTATTTTCTAACATTTTATTATAAGTACCCAGTGCTATTATCAAATTCTCCGCAGAGGGTTGCGATTTCACTAATTCTGTAATCATGCTCTGTGCCGCTGTCACTTCTCCGTTTTTTATCTGTTTATCAATCAATAACTCTGTCAACTTGCCGTCAACAGAGATTTCTAACCCTCTTTCCTCTTCTTCTATAAGAACTTCTTTTATCAATTCCTGCCCAAAAATAAGAGCTGCAAGCGTTTGGCATAAAGCCTCAATCTGCTGCTCTAAATAATCATTCTTAAACATCAAATTCTCCTCTTCTTTAAAAGACTTACATAAATTTATTCAGGCGGCATCCAGGTAATTACATTCGTACCAGTATTTATTGTTGGCTTAAAGTTTCCTCTGGTATCATAAGCAGATAATTTCTCTGCCTTTATTAATTTCTTTTCCCATTTCCTTCTTTTAAATTATTACAAGCTGTTTATTTTTTCCCATTCCTAGCAATTGCAATCAGCCTAAGCAACTGCAAAACTGTGCCTATGGTATTTGCAACATAAGTAAGTGCAGCAGCTTTCAGCACAGCACCTGCCATATCCAACTCTTCTGACTGCAAAAAATGCTCTTCCTCTAGTTCTTTAAGCGCTCTTTGGCTTGCATTGAATTCTACCGGCAAAGTAATGATCTGAAATAATACAATAGCCAAAAACAGAATAATCCCAACTAAAAGGAAAGAACGCGCAGAAAAAATAAGCCCCATAAAAAATATTGGTATTGCTAACCTAGACCCAAAAGACACAACAGGAAATATCGCCGTGCGAATTCTATATGGTAAAAACCCATTAAAATGCTGAAGCACATGCCCAATCTCATGCGCAGCCACACCTAAAGCTGCAACAGAATTACTGCTATAAACTTCTTCAGAAAGCCTTACTTCTAAAGCCATCGGGTCAAAATGGTCTGTTAATTTGCCTTTTGTTCTTCTTACTTTAATATTGCCAATATTATGCTTCTTAAGCAATGCAATAGCTAAATCATAACCTGTTAATCCGCTTTTGCAGATTGTTTTGCTATATTTTCTAAATGTGCTCGTAACACGCAACTGTGCAATTAAACTTAAAATAAATACTACAACTGTTAAATAATATAAAGTCGTAGAAATCCCCAATACAATCGCCCCTTAAAACATATTATGTTCCATTCTTAATAATAGGTAACTGAGCTAAATATATAATGTCTTTTCGATTTGCCGCATCGCCCTCTGCCAAAACTGCCGCTTTTCCCACAACATTTCCGCCGGTTTTACCAATTAAGCTTTCTAAAGCCGAAAGTGAGCTGCCTGTGCTAATTACATCATCAACAATTAAAATGTTCTTTCCTGCCAGTTTGTTCAAATCACGTTTATCTAAACATAATTTTTGCATACCCTTTGTAGAGATAGATTGTACACTAACTTCTACTGGTTCTAACATATACAACTTAGCGTGTTTGCGTGCTACAATATATTCTTTTTTAGTTATTTTAGCAAGTTCATAGGCAAGCGGTATCCCTTTAGATTCCGCTGTGATTATAATATCACATTCCGGCACTCGTTTAGCTAATTCTTCTGCACATCTAACTGTAAGTTCAACATCAGAAAACATAATAAATGCAGCAATTGAAATTTCCTTATTAATTCTGCATATCGGCAGTTTTCTTTCTAACCCTGCAACATGCAGTGTAAAAAATTTATCCATAACGTATTCCTTCTTTTTTATATCAAATTATCAACCTGGTGGCCAATCAAGCTGCCTTTTACCCAAAACATGAAAATGTAGATGACCAATTGTTTGCCCACCTAAAGTTCCGGTGTTGGCAACAACCCTAAAGCCTTCTTCTAAATTTAGAGTTTTAGCCAAATCTGCAACAACTTCAAATATATGAGCAACTAAAGCACTATTATTTTCATCAATTTCTAGCAGCGAACCAATATGCATTTTAGGTATAACCAAAAAGTGCACTGGCGCTTGCGGAGAAACATCATAAAAAGCAATAACCTTTTCATCTTCAAAAATAATATTTGCCTTTATTTTTTTTGCTGCTATATTGCAAAATAAACAATCTGGCAAGTTAATAACCCCCTTTACCGTTAAAATATCAATTGTCTAAACATATATTTTTTTGTGCTTCTTTAACTAATAATCTAATATTTTTAAGCTCATCTAAAGAATATGGTGGCATGTTAAGCCTTAATTTATCTTCCAACAAAAAGTCTTCAGGTATTCTATATTTATTCATAACATACCTTGGGAACTGCTCTGCCTTTTTACACATATTTAAATATTCTTGCGGTGTTATATGCGGAATAACTGTTGTTCGTGCTTCCCAGGCAATTCCACTTTCTTGGAGAATTTTAAATGTCTTTTCAATATTTCCCACTTCAGAATACGCACAAATTTCTTCATATCTAGCCCACGGCGCTTTATAATCCACAGCCACATAGTCTAAAAGATTACTTTCAAGCAGGTCTTGCACCACTTCCGGTTTGCTCCCGTTAGTATCTAATTTAATTTTATAATTCAGCGCTTTAACTTCTGCAATAAAACTTTTTAAATCTTCCTGCAAAGTTGGCTCGCCACCCGTAATAACCAAACCATCTATTAAATTTTGCCTCTTATATAAAAAACCAAAAACCTCTTCGTTTGGAATAAGCGGTGCACAAGGGTTTAATAATTTTCTGTTATGACAATAAAAACAATTCATGTTGCAGCCGCGAGTAAATACAACTGCTGCCAGCACTTTAGGAAAATCTACTGTTGAATTTGGAATCAGACCTGCAATCTCCACAAAATTCTACTCCTCTTTAACGTAAATTATTCTGTACAACTTCTTGCGCAGCATCACTTAAACCAACCACATTCGAAATGCTACCCATCGCCATTTCTTTCTTGCCACCACCGCTGCCTCCTAACTTTTGGCACAATTCTTTTATTATAGTGCCTGCTGCCAAACCAGCCTCTACTGCCACCTTGCCAGCTGCAACTGCAATTGAATTGCTGGTATTCTGCCCTACTAAAACTGCCAGAATATTTTCTTGTTTTGCCCTCAAAATATCACAAATAATTCTGAGTTCATCTGATTTAACGTCATTTAAAACTGCAGATATCAAACTAATATTATTAATCGGCTTGACGTTTTTAAGCAAATTGTCTGCCATAGAGTCGAAGGTTTTGAGTTTAAAATTAGAGATCTCTGTTTTAAGAGTTTTAACCTCTTCTATAAGGTTTAAAATTCTTGGTTCAAGTTCTGCACTCGTTTTCACCTTTAAGCCTTCTTTTAATTTATTTATAGTTTCGTCAATCTCCAGAGTTCTATTAAATACATTCTCACCGGTTATTGCTTCAATCCTGCGCACTCCGGCAGAAACCGAGCCCTCTGAAACAATCTTAAACATATTTATCTGTGCAGTATTTGCAATATGAGTTCCGCCACAAAACTCTTTAGAATAATCTCCAATACAGCAAACCCTAACGTTTTCGCCGTATTTTTCATCAAACAAAGCCATTGCACCAGTTTTCTTAGCTTCTTCAATATTCATCTCAGCAATATTTACCGGCAACTCTGCAAAAATAATCTCATTAACTTTGGCTTCTACCGCTAATAATTCCTCTGAGCTTAGCGCTTTAAAATGAGAAAAATCAAATCTTAACCGTGCAGCATCAACATAAGAACCCGCTTGTTTAACATGTTCACCTAACACTTCTTGTAAAGCTTTTTGCAAAATATGGCACGCCGAGTGATTTTTGCAGGTTGCTTTTCTCTTCTGCATATCTACCTTAGCTAAAACTTTCTGCCCAACTTTAAAACTCCCGCATGTAACCTTGGCTGTGGCAATAATTTTGCCACCATCGTATTTTTGATTATTTAAAATTCCCAGCTCGCTTCCTTCTGCCAAAACAACTCCAATATCATTAACCTGCCCTCCGCTTGTAGCATAGAATGGAGTTTTAGCTAACACCAACTGGCATAATTCCCCTTGTTTAACTTCATTGCATTGCAAACCGTTTTTGCCAAGCCACGTTATTTCTGTTTGTACCTCTAAATTACTATAGCCCACAAACTCACTAGCCGGGCAACTTTCTAACATGGTTTCTGTCTCTTCGTCCCAGCCTAAATCGCCAAGCTTTTTTCTCGCGTTACGTGCCATTTGTTTTTGATTCTTCATTAAATTTTCAAATTTATCTTTATCTAATGTAACATTAGATTCCGCAGCTACTTCTTCTATAATTTCTACCGGGAACCCAAAAGTATCGTAAAGTTTAAAAATTAGCTCTCCTGGCAGAATTTTTTCATGTTTTTGCTTCAGCTCTTTAAGCATATTGCCAAGCAAAGAAAGTCCTTGATTTATCGTCACCAAAAATTTCTCTTCTTCATTTTTAATAATATTTTTAATCTGCTGTGCATTATCTTCCAGTTCCGGATACGCAGCTCTATTTTCATTAATCACTACATCGCAAAGCTTATATAAAAATAAATCACTAACACCCAGCTTTCTACCATGCCGCATAGCACGCCTAAGCAAGCGCCTTAAAACATAGCCGCGCCCTTCATTCGAGGGTACTACTTTATCCGATATTAAAAATACACTGCTGCGAATATGGTCTGTAATAACTCTAATAGAGATATCATCTTGCTTATTTTCATTATACTTTTTGTGTGTTAACGTGCAGACTTCTTGCAAAATCTTTTTAACTGTGTCTATCTCAAATAAATTATCTACGCCCTGAACAATACAAGCCAGGCGTTCTAGACCCATACCGGTATCTATATTCTTGTGCTCCATCTCTTCATAATTGCCTTTGCCGTCTGAGATATATTGTGAAAACACTAAATTCCAAAATTCCACATATCTGTCACAGTCACAGCCCGGGCCACAATCCGGCTTACCACAACCGTACTTTTCTCCTCTATCATAATAAAGCTCCGAGCACGGTCCACATGGCCCTGTACCAATCTCCCAAAAGTTATCTTCTTTACCCAAACGCTTTATATGGTCAGGTGCAACACCAATATCTTTAAGCCAAATATTATAAGTTTCGTCATCACTTTCATATACTGTTACATAAATTTTAGAGATAGGAATTTCAATAACTTTAGTGGCAAATTCCCATGCCCAAGCTATTGCCTCTGTTTTAAAATAATCTCCAAACGAAAAATTCCCCAACATCTCAAAAAATGTGCCATGCCTACTTGTAATTCCCACTCTGTCTATGTCAGGCGTTCTAATGCATTTTTGGCAGTCTGTAACTTTGTTACCCTCACATTTTTTTTGCCCTAAAAAGTATTTTTTTAAAGGTGCCATCCCAGAATTTATTAATAGCAAACTATTATCATCCTGCGGTATTAGTGAAAAGCTATTAAAACGCTTATGCCCCTTCTTTTCAAAAAAATTAAGAAATTCTTCTCTAAGTTTATTCACTCCTAAACATTTCATAAAAAAACTCCTGACCTTATAATATAATTTATAGATTATATTATATCACCTAAAAAGTTCCTTTGCAAGCGGTTTACAATCTAACTCAAAAAGCTCATAAAAACACATAACAATAAGTTTTCAACAATTGTTCCACGTGGAACAAAATAAAATTTTTGCTTTAATAAAGCCGCAAATCTCGGTTTTTTTGTGCTTTTTTGAAATTTACATATAATAAAAAAGAAGCTTTTCCGGCTTCTTTTTATTTATATCTACCTTTGTTCCTTGCTAACTTTTCATTCTTTTAGTACTCGCTGTTTTAATTTGTTAATTTATTTTTTTAGCCGTTTAACAACTGCCTTATACAGCTCCCCATGCTGTACATCATTTATAGAAAACACCTCCGTTTTTATATGTTCTCGCATATACTTAAGTGTTGCACTATACTTCTCAGAATCCGCCTGTATATATGCCAGTCCTGTTGATGCATCTAAAGTAGATTCATCAAAAGTTTTATCTGCTAATACCAAATACACACAATTCACACCATAATAACTAAATTGTTTTATTTGCTGATTTATAAACTCTAAGCTAGTTGAAATATTTACACACAAAATAACTATATCTGTATTCGTAGCATGTAAAAATGCTTCGCTTAACTTTCCAAAATTAAAAACATTCGTATTATTTATTTTAGATATCCCCCCTCCAATATTTACCAACCATGCATCTGGTTCTGCTTCCATTTCGGCTTTCCACATATAAGAATTTATAGCCAAAACGGTATCTGGAAAAACAACATTTTCCGGGTATTTAAAAACCTCGAAATTATAAAGCACTCCTAAATAATTATTTGTAATAGAGTAAATATTAAACCCTTCTCTTTCAAAATTAAAGACTAAATTTGTGTGGACTTCAAATTTGCTTACGTCTTTGCCTACACCACAAACTAGGATTATTGGTCTTTCAATATTGTGGAACCCATCACTAAACAATGAATCGTACGATAATAACAAATTAGATAGATCTCTTTCTTGCGTTCCAAAGTTGCCAATTAAAAATATTTCTTTATCTTTAAATAACGAACTATCCCAATTGTTAGATATATCAATCTTTTGTGTTCCGGTGTTTATAATCAAAACTGAATTAAAATCAGATTCAACTTTATCAGTTTTACAATTTAGAAAGCACTTTTTTTGATGGTCATAATACGCAATAAAATTCGGTAATATTTTCGAAAAGTCTAAAAAATCATGGCAATTACTAATATCAGGTAAAATAATAAATCCCCATCTTTTTTCAGTCAAAAAAGTTTTTATTCTATTTTTATCTTTGTTATATGTTAGAAACCTAGGTTTTAAATTTAACTCTATTCCAAATTCCTTATACAGAACCTGGAATTTATCACATAATGGTATTGAACTTATAATTTTAGCAAAATAGCCACAAAAAT
>JAFPTG010000007.1 GCA_017400345.1 Oscillospiraceae bacterium | reverse complement strand
CGACAACTTATCAAATTATTTCGCGGAAGCTGAAACTTTAAAACAAAATTTACAACAAGCATATAATATGCTTGTTCGCGCGACGGACAAATTTAATTTGCGTAATTCAGAAATTTTTGAGCTTTGTGAAAGCGTTGGCGCAGATACAAACGGCAAGACTATTACATATCCTGCTGATTTAAACCAAATAAAAAAGACTTTTAAATTGTTTAGATAGATTATTTTGTGAGGTTAATAAAATAAATGTTTTTAAAAAGTTTAATCGAGGTTGAGACTTTAGCTTTTATGTCAATAGCATGTTTTATACTCACCTTAGCCCGAAAAAACGGTAGCTTTGTGCGTTATCATGCTGTGTTTTTGTGTTGCTTATACGGCACGATATGGTTTTTTCGCAGTTGTGGACAAATTTTAAAATGGGGGCACACGGCTTTAGCAGATTTTTTTCGGTTTGGTATTTTTTAATAGTTGCAGTAGTTGTTCACGCAGTTTTAATTTATTTGCTACAACATAAATAAAAGACCATAGCAATTAGCTATGGTTGGCGCTCATCTGGGTGCAAAATCCTTTTTAGACATTGATACGAGTGGGCTTGACGCCGCCGCCGAAATTGGCCGCGCAAATGCCACCAGCAAAACCAAAAAATGTGGACAAGGTGGATTTTGGCAAGCCGAAGCCGCAAGCAGATGCAGGAGTATATCATAAACCAAGGTTAATTGCAGCAGCTACAGGGCGCGACCCGGAATCGCCAAAACCACCAAAAACAGCAGAAGAAGAACGCAAGCAGAAGATAAAAGAAGCAGAGAAAAAACATCCTTTTCTTATGGAAACTTATAAATATCTTGAAAAGAAGCAGGAAGATACAAAGAAATTTGCGCAATCTCCAGCAGGTCATGTAGTAGGCGAGATTACTCTTGATGTTATGACAGGTGGAGCAGCAACTATAATGTCAGCAGCACGCAAAATAGACAGGTTTTCTTCTGAAACAACAGGAGAGAAACCACTTGTAGTTAAAGCAGAGGAAGTGGCAGCTACACTAATGTATACAGCCGCTAGAACGGTGGTTGATGTTGGGAAAGCTATTTTAAAAGGTGGTGCAGTGGTTCAAGGCACATACGCAAAACTTCCACCAAGCAGCAGCGAAGAAGGTGCATAAATATGAAATATATACGTATGTTACGAGTTATAAGTAATATGGTACTATCAATCTGGTGTTGGTTTACAATATTACTATTAATTGGATTATTAATATCATATAAAATAAATAACACATGGATTATAGACAATATATATCCAATCTATGAAAAAACATTAATTGTTATTTTTTTAATAGTAGCATTTAGTGCTACTGCCAATGCAATAGAAAAAATAAAGGGGCAGAGCGCATGAAAGAGATAATAAAAAAAAGATGGAACGGATACAAACAAATCATATTTTATATCTGTACGTTTGGCATGTTACCGCTTTGCTACGCCACATTTTTTTCATCTATTTCTGATAAAGGTTACCGCAACATGATGAAAGGTGAGTTTCAATATCTCATGTGTTTTTTTGCTGGCCTCCTTTTAAAAGAAGTTATAGGTGCAATATTAGAGTTTAGGCAAAAAATAGTAAAAAAAGACCATAACAATTAGCTCTAGTCTTTTGCCAAGCCGAAGCCGGCGCGGTTGCGGGTGGCGTGGTTGGCACAGCAATTGGCTTTGTGCTTTAGCTTGCGCTGATGATTTTTATGGTGATTCATACGTGGTTTATGAGGCTTATTAATTCATTTTAAAAGTGGGGTGATTTTATGCGGGAAAAGTGGAAAGCAATGTCGCTTTATGAAAAAATAGAGTTGATAATTATTTTTTTGTGCGTAATTTTATCATTGCCTTTGCTTTTAGAAATTGATATCCAATTTATTTTTCATGAAAATTTATTTACTCAAAGTTTTCGCAATAGTCCGGGATTTTTAAAGTATGAACATACTTGCAAAATTATAATGCTTTGTGTTTGTATTTATATATTTGTGAGATTTATATATGACAAATTAAAAAAAATAAAAGGCCGGACTGAAACGTAAACTATTTTAATAAACAAAGACCATAGCTAATTGCTATGGTCTTCTTCTATTTTATTGTGCTTTTAACACTACTTAAGTTCAACAACAGCACCAGCAGCTTCGAATTTTGCTTTCATTTCTTCTGCTTCTGCCTTTGCTACATTCTCTTTAACTGGCTTTGGAGCACCCTCAACAAGTTCTTTAGATTCTTTTAAACCAAGGCCGGTTATTTCTTTAACTAACTTAATAACAGCCATTTTGTTTTCACCTGCAGAGGCTAAAACCACATTGAACTCAGATTTTTCTTCTGCTGGAGCAGCAGCACCCGGAGCTGCAGCAACTGCAACAGGGGCAGCGGCAGAAACACCGAATTCTTCTTCTAATGCTTTAACTAATTCAGAAAGTTCAAGCACTGTTAAACCTTTCACATCTTCTATTAATTTTGTAACTTTTTCTGAAGCCATAATTTTTATTTGTTAACAACCAATTGTTACGTTGTTAACTCTCCTTTCTTTATTTTAATTTTATTAATTATCTAAACTTTAATTCTAGGCGCTCTTCTTTTCTGCAATTGCGTTAAGCGCCACAGCCAAACCTCTAAGATTAGCGCTGAGTACATTTGCAAAGCCAGAAATTGGAGCATTGAGCCCACGCAAAGCGCTGGCAACAAGTTCTTCTCTGCTTGGCAATTTTGCAAATGCATTAACCTCTGCCACAGAAAGCACTTTACCATCTGCAAAACCTGCTTTTATATTAAAGCGTTCGCCTAATTCCTCTGCATATTTGGCAACTATCTTAGCTGCGGCAACATAATCGTTTTTACAAACCGCCACAGATGTAGTGCCTTCTAAAACTTCACTTAACCCGGCAAGCTCAGTATCCTTAGTTGCAAGTTTGAGTAAAGTATTTTTAGCCACAAAATATTCAACGTTTGCTTCACGCATCTCTGCCCTTAATTTGGTATCTTCCGCAACGGTAATTCCTTTGTAATCCACCACAACTCCGGCAGTTGCCTCTGCAATTTTGCTGGCTAAAGCTTCAACAATCTGCTTCTTTTTTGCTATAGTTTTTTCACTTGGCAATTTTTGCTTCACCTCCCTAATTTAGGTATAAAAATAACTTCGTTCCCACTAATGTTAAGAAGAAACAAAGCAAAACTTACCGGCAAAAAAGCCTTGGGTATTCAATTTGCTCTTCCTCTGCGGGATATTTAAGCCATATTATTACGGCACCAGCTTTCTTTGGAAGTTATTTATATTTTGTATTATATCATTCGTGTACACGAATGTCAAGTTTTTTGCAAAATAGCAACAGCAAAAAAATATTCCCAGTTGTTTTTTGTGTCAAAATAAAGTTAACTAAAATCATTCTAAAAAAACTAAACCGCACAAAAAAGCTGATGCTTTTCTACCTATAAATGTTTTCCGCTCTAATATAGTACCCTTCGTGCACCGCTGTAATTGTTGCAACTGCACAAACAATTACTGCACTACATTTTAAATCAAGTATTGATAATGTTAGTGGAAATAAAAACAATAGTAGCCCTGCAATTCTGTTCATAACAGTATGAGCCATAACAAACTTTTTTTGCACAATATAGCCGCAAACCATATTGATTACTTTAATAAGTGCAATGATAGCAATCCATATATAAATCCAGCTTGGCATATCCATTATAGGAATCAACTTGATCAAACATACTACAACAAAAACAAAATCGGCAAATGTATCTAATTTCGTGCCAAATTCACTAACGCTATTTGTTCTTCTTGCAATTGCGCCATCCGCCATATCTGTAAGCCCTGCAGTTAAATATACCACATAAAACATACCAGAAAGTGGCGTGCAAAACAACAATACAACGCTGCATATAATTCTGACACCCGTTATAATGTTAGCCAAACATTCACCTCCATAAACACCAATTTGCTTACCTATAGTTACATCAAAATTGTATCATGAGCTTAAAATTCCGTCAAACATTATCGAAATTAACAAAGGTTTTCGCCATTAGTACTTAGGCAATAGAGAAAAATTAATTAAAATTTGCATTTTAAAAAATTATATGATATAATAACTTACAAGATATAGTTGAGCCAAACTGGAGTGGGATATTATCTCACTCCTTGGTTTTGTTAAATATAAACATAAAGGTGACCCTTATGATTTTTAAAAATATGAATTCAACAGCAGAAAAAGTGGCAAAAATAGCCGAGCCGCTCGCCAAAGAAGCCGGCTTACAAATTTGGAATGTTACTTTTGAAAAAGAAGGTAGCTTATGGTACCTAAGAGTATTTTTAGATAAATTAGAAGGTAGCATATCTTTAGATGATTGCGAACAGTTCAGCAGAAAATTAAGTCAACTATTAGATGAAAAAGATTTAATTGAACACAGCTATCTTTTAGAAGTATCCTCCCCCGGCGTTGAACGCGAGTTAACCAAATCGTGGCACTTTGAAAAATACACCGGGCAGCTTGTTTCGGTAAAAATTGCTCATCCACCACAATCTACTTTAACACAGGTTGGCACACTTCTGGCTGCAACAAAAGATGAGCTTACATTAAAAGTAGATGATAAAATTCAGATTGTTGAGGCTAAAAATATAAATAAAGTAAAACTTTATTTTGACTTTGCATTTTGAAACTTATAAATAAATTTGCCAGAAAGGAAATTAAAATGAACGAGAATGAATTCTTTGACGCATTAAGAGAACTCAGTAAAGAAAAAAATATTGAGCTTAACTGCTTAATAGAAAAAGTTAAAACTGCAATGGCGCTGGTTGCAAAAAAAGAATTTGGCGGTGCTGAAAATGTTTTTGTAACAATAAACGATGCCAGTTCTGAATTTAATATAGAAGTGGGCAAGCTTGTGGCAGAAGAAGTTTGTGACCCTGCTAACGAAATATCTTTAGAGCAGGCCAGGCTTATTTCTAAACATGCAATGCTCGGCGATATAGTTAGAATTAAAGTAGATACTAAAAAAGTAGGCAGAATCGCAGCTCAAGGTGCCAAACAAGTAATTAAACAGGGAATTAGAGAAGCCGAACGTGAAAAATTATATCTAGCTTTAAAAGATAAAGAAGGGCAATTGCTAACCGTACCAATTCATAAGGTAGATGGTACTCTAAAAAATTTTGTTGTTGCCAAAATCGGTGACTACGAAACTGTTTTACCTACATCAGAACAGCTACCAGAAGAAGAACTCAAAGAAGGCGATCTAGTTAAAATTTATGTTTCTGAAGTTATAAAGACCGAAAAAGGCCCTAAGATAATGATTTCTAGAACAAGCGTAGACTTTATAAAAAAACTATTTGAAATTGAAATCCCAGAGATTGCAAATGGTGTGGTAGAAATTATGGCTGTAGCTCGTGAAGCTGGCTACCGAACCAAAATTGCAGTGAGGAGCAAAAATCCTAATGTTGATGCTGTGGGAACTTGCATCGGTCAAAAAGGTGTACGAATTAATCAAATTTTAAAGCAAATTCCAGGAGAAAAAATAGATATAATAAAATACCATGAAGAGCCAGTTGAATTTATAAAATCAGCCTTGCTCCCCGCCGTGGCAGAAGAAGTTAATATTACCGATGTTGAAAATAAGTGTTGCGAAATATTTGTTGCACCATCACAAATTTCTTTAGCCATTGGGCACAAAGGGCAAAATGCCAGGTTAGTTGCTAAGCTCACTGGCTATAAAATAGAAATAAAAAAAATACGAACCTGAAATTAAAGAAGAAAGTGAACTAATTCAAAATAATAAGGAGAGCGTATGAGCAAAAAGCTTCAAAGAATGTGTGTGGCTTGCCGTATAAAAAAAGAAAAATCAAACATGTTGCGTGTAGTGCAAGATAAAAATAACAGCCTAATATTAGACCACAACTTAAAAGCTTTTGGCCGTGGAGCTTATGTTTGCTATAATAAAGAATGCATAAAAAAGCGCAGAAAATTCGGGCTTTTGACCGAGCTTTAAAGTGCAAAGCAGATGACAATATATTTGAAGACTTATTGATTGCCTCCGAAGCCTGCAACCGAACAGAATAGTAATTTGTTATGAAAGGGTGTTTTTAAATTGAACAAAGATGATTTTGTAGAATCCGAAATCAAAGATGTAAACAGGTTCAAAAATTTAATTTCCATAGCAGCAAAGGCTGGGAATATACATTTGGGTTTTGATGCCGCTAAAAAAGTAATAACTAATCACAAAGCAAAACTGCTATTAGTTTCTAACACTCTTTCTAATGGAACAAAACATGCTATAATTCGCAAAGCACAGTTGGCTTCGGTTAATTATAAATTAATATCTGTTTCCCCAGAAAATTTTTTAGAATGGCTAGGAAAACGAGTTGGAATTATTGCACTAACAGATGAAGGTTTTACAAAAGAGATTAATAATTTGTTTTTAAATAAAATTAACTAAGGAGGAGTAGTATGCTAATAAAATATAGAATTTATGAATTGGCCAAAGACCTTGATGTGCCAAATAAAGAGATTATTGCAATAGTAAAAAAATACTTTGATGTTGATAAAAAGCATATGACATCATTAACAGAAGATGAATTAAATATTTTATTTGAATATTTTACTCAAAATAATCAGGTGCCAAATTTAAATGCTTATACTTCAGCCCCACTAAAACCTGCTGTACCCAAAAAAGAAAATCAACCAGAAAGAAATCCCCACCACAAAATACCACAATCAGAAAATAAAAATAGCACCCCTAAAAATAAAGAGAAACCAAAAACTTCAGTAGCTCCTCAAAAAGGAAAAGTTACTGTAGAAATGCGTGCAGTTAACGTTAATTTAGATAAATATAACGAACGCTACGAAAAAATGGTTCAAAGCCCAAATAACGATCGCTTTACAAACAAACAAAAACTCGGTTCTAAATATAATAAAGGTCGCGGCTCTAAAAAGAACCTGGAACGAATGAACGCTCAAGATAAAATGGAATTAGAACGTAAAAGGCGCCAGAACCTTAAAGTGTTGATTCCAGAAGAAATCGTAGTTAATGATCTTGCTTTAAAGCTCAAAGTTACATCAGCAGAAGTAATAAAAAAGCTCATTTCTCTTGGAGTTATGGCAAATATTACACAAACCATAGATTACGATACCGCTGCTATTGTGGCAGAAGAGCTGGGTTTTAATGTAGAAAAAGAAGTTGTGGTAACCATTGAAGAACGTTTGTTTGAAGCAGAACCAGATAATCCAGAGGATTTAATACCAAGAAGTCCGGTTGTTGTGGTTATGGGTCATGTTGACCACGGAAAAACATCATTGCTAGACGCTATTAAAAACACAACTGTAAGCGCCGGAGAAGCAGGTGGAATTACCCAGCATGTTGCTGCTTACCGCGTGCCAGTAAAAGATAGTTATATCACCTTTTTAGACACCCCCGGCCACGAAGCATTCACTGCCATGCGTGCAAGAGGCGCTCAGGTTACAGATATTGCAATCTTGGTAGTTGCAGCAGATGATGGTATTATGCCCCAAACAGTTGAAGCCATAAACCATGCAAAGGCCGCTGGAGTTACAATTATTGTGGCTATTAATAAAATAGATAAACCTGAAGCAGATGTAGAAAAAATAAAACAAGAACTAACTGAATACGATCTTGTGCCCGAAGAATGGGGTGGAGAAACAATCTGCGTGCCGGTTTCGGCTAAATCGCATCAAAATATAGATACCCTGCTAGATATGGTTTTGCTGGTTGCAGAGCTCAAAGATCTTAAAGCAAATCCAAAAGCTAAAGCTAGCGGTGCAATAATTGAAGCAAAGTTAGATAAAGGCAAAGGACCTTTAGCCACATTGCTCGTTCAAAACGGAACTTTAAAGGTCGGCGATATGGTTATTGCCGGTACTGCAGTGGGCAAAATTCGTACAATATATAATGATAGCGGTGCAAAAATTAAACAAGCCGGTCCTTCTACACCTGTTGAGGTTACAGGTCTTTCCAAAACTCCTTCTGCTGGTGATATATTTAATGTGGTTGAAGACGAAAAATTAGCTAAAGAGCTTGCAGAAAAACGCAAAACTGGTCAAAAAGAAGAACAATTCAAACAATATCAAAAAATCACATTAGATAACCTCTTTGACCATATTGCAAGCGGTGAAATGAAAACTTTAAACATAATCATCAAAGCGGACGTCCAAGGCTCTGTGGAGGCATTAAAACAATCACTAGAAAAACTCTCTGGTTCAGAAGTACGGGTTAAAGTAATCCACGGTGCAGTAGGCGCCGTAAACAAGTCAGATATCATGCTTGCTGAAGCTTCCCATGCTATCATCATTGGGTTTAACGTAAGAGCCGATGCAATTGCACAAGAGATGCAGAGCAAAAGCGAAGTTGACGTGCGCTTCTACCGTGTAATATACGACGCCATAAACGAAATTAAAGACGCAATGCGCGGGCTGCTTACACCAAAAACACGTGATGTTGAGCAAGGGTCCGTTTTGGTGCAGATGGTCTACAAAATTTCCAGTGTTGGCACAGTTGCTGGGTGCAAGGTGTCCTCTGGTAAAGTTACAAGAAACTCAAAAATCAGAGTGGTTAGAGATGGTATTATTGTGGCTGATGATACAATTGCCTCTCTTAAACGGCAGAAAGATAATGTAAAAGAAGTGTTAGAAGGTTTTGAATGTGGAATCTTACTAGAGAAATTTGCCGATATTAAAGAAGGCGACATTTTTGAGGCTTACACTCAAGAAAGTTATATTGACGATAAAATTTAAGAATAATAAAAAATGGAGTAGAATATGGTTAATAAAATCAGAAAATTTATATTGTTAATTGCAACTGTAACTTTTATAATTTCAGCATCTTACCTGGTTTACCATCAAATTTCAAAGAATATAGATAAAAATAAAATCACAGCTTCAGTTGCCGAATCTAATTCACTTTCTAACCTAGAGGTGGACGGTTACTCTAAAGAATACCGCGATGATCCACGTATTAAAAATATATATAAACAGAATCAAGATGTGGTCGGCTGGATTAAAATAGAAAACACTTCTTTAGATTATCCGGTATTTAAGGCAAAAGACGATGTTAAAAATGAATTTTATATTCGTAAAGGAATAGATAAAAAATATAACCTTTACGGTTTGCCGTTTGTTGACTATAAATCAAGCATAAACCCTCTTAGTAAAAACGTTGTCATCTATGGTCATAATATGGGCGCAGAAGATGTTATGTTTGGGCTTTTAAAACATTATAATAAATTTGACAGATATTGCTCCAATTCGGCTTCTAAAGCGCTGCAATTTTATAAAGATCACCCTATAATGAATTTCGATACGTTGTTCGAAGAAAATAAATGGAAGATTTTCTCTGTTTTTATTATGGACGGCGAAGACGCATCAGAATTCCAATATGTTAAATATATAAACGAAGATGACGGTTTTGAAACCTTTCTTGAACAGGCACAAAAGCGCTCACTAATAAAAACCGCTGTAGACGTTGATGAAGACGATGAATTTTTAACTCTTTCTACCTGCACATACGAACTGGCTTCCGGCAAATTAAGACTCGTTGTAGTTGCCCGCAAACTCAGACCAGATGAAACAGAAGATTGCAATGTAGATAAAGCAGAAACTGCAAGCCGCCCATTAATGCCCAAATGCTGGTACGACTATTATGGCGGTGCAGCTACAGAATAAAAAAACATTAAAACATATCCATAAAAGCCTCCCCCAAGATTTTTGGGGGAGGCTTTATAATAAGTAAAAAGTGTAGTAACCATTTCTAGTCACTACACTCAAAACTTTAACTTTTTTAATTGTTCTGCTTAATAACTTATGACTGCATAAGTAATTGCATTGTTTGCATGCCAGTACTTGCATTCTTAAAGTTATCTTGCATAGAAAGCAAGAATGCTTGCAGTGCCAAATTCTGTTGGCTTTGAGCCGTTGTTGCATTTACTTGTGATTCCAATGCATCCATATCTTCTATTGTAGAACACGCTTCTTCTGTTCTGTCTATATTAGATTGTGTAGACTCAATTGCAGAATCCACTAAAACCTGAGTTGCACCTAAATTACCTCTTAATGTGCTAAGACGCGTAATTGCTGTGTTTATAATGCTAACAAAAGCACTTATACGCCTTACATGCCCTGCAGATAAATTTCCATCAGTTATATTCAGTGCATTTGTAATATTAAGCCCATTACTAAGATCACAATTTTGAATAGAGAATGTTATCTTATCTATACCATAGTTTACTGCTATATTGTTTATTCCACCGGTTAACAACTTTCTGCCATTATATTCAGCAGTATCTATTGTATCTCTCATGCTTTCCTTAATTCTAGATATTTCTACCTTAATCAAAGCACGGTTTTCCCCTACTTTTAAACCTGTGTAAGCTCTAATTCCCAAAGCCTTCAAATTATTCAACTTATCTGCCAGAATATCCATAGCAGATTCTGCAATACCTAAAGCTGCAGATGTTTCTTGCAGGTTACGCACACCTTCAATTGCAGCAACATTCCTTGCTTTTAAAGTTGCTGCAATTGCCGCACCAGAAGCGTCAATTTTAACAGATGTAATTCTTCTGCCTGTTTTCATTTGTGTTTGTGCAAGTGCAGCTTTCATTTGCACATTTTTGCATACCTCAGTGATGCGAGGGAAGATACATCAAAATTTGTTGATTGAATAGCCATATAAAGCACTCCTTCATTAATATTTACTTAAATTTTTTATTAGATGAATCCCATCTGTATTAGATATCGTCTGCAATTTTTAAAACTTTAATGTTTTTTAGAAAATTTTTATTATTTTTCGAAAACGTATGTGCAAAATATAACAAAAATGGTAAAAATATGGGAGTTAATTCAAGTATTACCTTTGCTTGACTTCACAATATTATTGCGATATACTAAAATAGATGATTAATATGTTATTTTAAGATTAAGAAAGGAAAGATTGTATGGCAGAACGCAGAATATTTAATGAAAAAGAGGCGGTTTTAAGGGCAATTTGCCGCGATGTTGAACACTTTGATGCATATCTGGCAGAATTGTTAGATGATATGCACCAAACCCTAGATAAAGCGCAAGGTGTGGGGCT
>JAFPTG010000006.1 GCA_017400345.1 Oscillospiraceae bacterium | reverse complement strand
GATGTTTTATACTTAAAGTTTACATTTTGTAGTTCAATCGTTTTAAAGTCCCCATGGAATGATATTTTTTTTGCCTTGTTTACATTTTTCATATCTAAAATTTCAAATAAACTTCTCATATATAAGCTATCTTCTGTGAACGAAGATAATTGCGTGAGTACAGAAAAAATTGCATTTTTTATAGTATCTACAAACGAGATATACATATTTAATGTACCAACTGTACTTTTAGTAGATATTGAAAATAAAATTATTTTCAACTTAACATAATAAGCAATACATTGCTCTAACAATTTGGTAAGACTGGTTTTCCACATAAAATTTTCACTTACATTTTTATTTTCTCTTGCATTGGTTGAATATATGTTATTAATTTTTTCTTTTAAGAATTTAGTAACATTATATGTCTTTATTTCTTGTAAATTTTCATTTTTAATTAATATAGTTTTTAGCACTTCAACAAAACGCAGCTTTTCACAGCGTTCTTCAAACAAACTAAACCACTTCTTAAAAATTTTTATATTCAACAAAACGGTAGGTATTACAGAGATAAGATACACAACAATTAGATTAATATTTGTAAAGCGCAACAAAGAGATTGCAAAGAATAAATTCATGAGTTTTCCAAACATTTCAGTTACAGCATTCAACATAGACATACATCTTGGAGTTGATTCATAAAATGACTTTTGAAGAACATTATATAAATTAGGGTCGTCAAATTCTTCTAATTGTAATTCTTCTATTTTATCAATTATTTTCTCTGTTGTGCACTTGTTTATATAATCCGAATATATTGCTTGAAAGTAAGACAATAATTCTATCATCAAACTATAACCAAAGTCTCCTAGCAAACTGAAGCACAACCACATCGCAACGATTTTAAAAACACTAAAATCACAAAAGAGTTGAACAAAACTATCTAACAGCATTTTATTAATAATTAATAAACCGGTAGGGGTTAAATTAACAACTAAACTTAAAAGTATATTAATACTGAAATAAATTGGTGATATTTTTATCAACAATATAATTGTGCGAAATGTTATCGACACTGTCCCGTTGTGCTTCATATAAAAATTTCTTTTCAATTGCCTTTAACAAAAAAATATAAAGTGCTTTCAAACATATTATGCGGTTTCTTAAAAGCATTCCCATTTAAAATATCTTTCTTCAAATAATGTAAATCTTGCTTTTCAGGTTTTGCTGTTGGCTCATCATAAACAAAGTTATACAAACTAAAATAAAATATATCGTCAAATGTTTTTTTAATTTTTTATTAAATTCTTTTGTTAATATTTTAAAAGTATTCTTTATTAATTTCCTATCCAATGTGCTTTGTTTGATTCGATTATATACCTTTAGCGCAAGTTCGGCACTTTTTTCTGAATCTGCGTATGGCAATTTAAACTTTAGACCTATAAAACCATTTTTATCACATATATTCTTATTAACTATTCTAAAATTCTCGCATTTTAACCCTAAAATTCGGCATTCTTCTATTATAACTTGAGCGAGTAAGTGAAAAAATAAAAATAATATAGCTTTTTCTTCATTCGAAAAATTCAAATTTCTTTTTTTTAAATATACATAATAACTATTGTCACTGTTACTCGAATTTAACTTAAAAAATTTATAATTAAGACTGTTTTCAAAATTTTCCTCCCACTCTTCATCTATAATTGCACTTATTTCATCATTTGAAAATGAAGATACTACAAATAGAGATATATTCTCTGGCATATAATTACGCTTTACATAATCTATTACATCTTCAAAACAAACGGATCTTATACTATCAATCGTTCCTATTGGGAGGTAATTTATATCATCATTAGTCAAAACAGAAACAGCTTTTTGAGTTTGTATTATATTGTCATATCTATGTTCATATTCTAGTAAAATTTCATTTCTCTCTGCTTCAAAAAAATATCTTTTGTAAAAAGTTATTTTTGTCATTTCTCTTAGTAAAATTAATGCCTCTTTAATTCTCGATAAATTATCATCTGTCATTATTTTCAAAATTGTATAGCCATAATCTGTTGTCCCACTAAAAAGATAGTTGTCTGGTAATATGAGCTTTTGAGATCTATTTTTTAATAAGTCGCTCCTTTTATATTTATCATAAGATAAACACATATGCTCTACAAAATGAGCAAGTCCTCTCTTTAAAACAGGGTCACGATTCGCTCCTGCTTTTATAATTGCATATATATGAGCATATTTTACGCCTCTATCTATTATGCCTTTTTTGTTATAAATATACCTATGGTACATATTAAAAGTCTCGCCCCCAAAAAGATACATAGTACATAGAGAGAAGTATATTAGAATCTAACATACTTTCTCTATGCTCAACTATTCAGTACTGTTACACTAACTGTGCAACGGTACATTCGCACTAGTATGTAGTCCATTGTTGCTTAGAGATCCTGAACCACAGCTACAACCGCAACCACCACCGCACTTCTTACATGATTCATCGAATGCAGTTGCCGCTGCTCCTGTTGCATTTGCCGATGCAGCTCCCACACCTGGAATAGGGCCAACTTCGCCTTGGCACTTGCAATTGCAATACTGGAACTGTGTATTTGCATCCTCTATAATACGGTTGAAAGGGTTTATCTTCTTCACCATATTTTACTCACCTCCTTTCAAGTGATTGTATAATCATTTAAACAATCTAGCTTTTCTAGTGTATGCTCATATACAGAATGATATAATACCAGCTCTCGTTCAATTTCATCCTTTTTATATCCACATAATTTTTTAATTAAATCTCTATTAATACTATTTTCTTTATAGATATTGGCATAACACATCTAGCACATCCTAATAGCCCAACAGTTTTTGCAATCTTCAAAAGCCTCTGCGAACTCATCAACATAATGTTTCCTTACTTTTCCAATCGATATTCCATTAAACACATCACCAATGCTAGGAGAAACACCTATACGTTCGCATACAAAAAATTTCCCTTGTGTACTAACATACAATCGTCTTGCTCCTGGTGTGCAACACCCTAAAAATGGGTAAAAAGGATAAGGTTTTTCTGAAATAAATCTTTTATGAATATTTAACAGCGATTTTACTTGGTTATAAACAAAAACTGGCGTTTCTTTAGCATTTAAATCTTTTGTTGTTTCTATAATTTGTTTAGTCCACGCCCACATAGGATCAAATTTGTCCTTTTTTTCTTCTATATCGTTCTCATGATTTTTCTTTAATCTTTCATATTCTTTACGGTCATCTACCGAACCATAATTAGGATATGTAATAACAAAGGATGTCCCTTGAGGCAACCAAGTTAATGAATTGAAAAACTTTAATATTTCATCCAATTTCTCCATATCATATGGTGGAGCATATACTGTATTAAAAGATATTATATTCTTCGAGTTCTTAAAAGCTTTTGTTAAAATTTTTAATCCTTTCATCGCATTGTCAAAAGAACCCATGCCATTTTCATACTTTCTATAAACATCATGTATATCCCGTGGTCCATCAAGGCTACAAACTACATTTAAATTAGGTACCGTAGCTAAATAGCTTGCTATTTCTCCTGTTACTAATGTTAAATTAGTTGTAATAGAAAATGTTAATTCTTTATCTTTAAAATAGCTACGTGCATATTCTATACACCATTGCATTAAATTGAATTTAAGTAATGGCTCTCCACCATAAAACGTTACTGCAATTTTATCGCCCGCATGTTGCACCGCATAGTCTATTGCCCTTTTTGCAATATCCAGTGTCATTTCTTTTTGGCTAAAGTCTCAACAAATTTTATAGTTCGACTGATAAACACAGTATTCACACCTTAAATTACATTTCTCTGTAAGTTCTAAAATTATTTGTTGTAAGTTATTGTTAATTTCGTCCTCTAAAAATTCATAATGGCTGCTATTATATAGCTTATCTATAGGATATGCTTGAAAAAGACTTTCTGTTATAAAAATTTGCATTAACTCTTTTAGAGCTTGCAACGAATATTTATCATTCAATAAAAAGTTTTCATAAGTAACTTTATTCCTAATATTCAACAAATCATAAACAATGGTGTATGTTGTATTATCTAATATTATCACCTTCCCTGTGCCTACATCATACAGATAATAATTTTGGTCCGTAGAAAACAACTTCCCTTGTCGATATATCGTCCCATCATTGTGCATATTTATGCAACGAATTAATTCGTTTCTCTCTTCATCTATTAAATTATTTGACATAAAGTCTCTCCTTTCTAAAACATAAAAATATCACGTGCTATTTTTATATCAAAGCTCAGATATACATCCAAAACGCTTATCAATCCATTAACTTTTTTACTCTCATTATATTTTTTATATTTTTAGTATATGATCTACAATAAATTTCTCAATGCCCCCATTTTTGTCGAACTTTGTCGAAATAATGTTGCTTGCTAAAAATAATTCGTTGCTATATCTCTATATTCATTCTACTTTATTGTGTGCTCCTAAATAAACACCTTTCGAAAAATAGCGGGAACAACTTTGTGTAGTTGTTCCCGCTATAACTATGTTTGTTTTTTTTAATAAATTGCAATTCCAAAAATCATTATCACCCTTATAGCAACATAACTTACACTTTAGACCTAAACAAAAAGCCCATGCGCAAGTAAAAATGGCAGGCTCTTAATTATTTAGAGCCTGCTTAAAATTTTCTAGCTATTCACAGTAAAAATATGCTTTTGAATGACTACAAACTGGGCATTCATCCGGTGCTTCCGTAGAAGTCTGAGAATAACCACAGTTGCTGCAAATCCAAATTGTCGGTTTTTCTTTAGAAAATACCGTACCATTTTTAACTTGTTCTAATAAACGTTCATATCTCTCTTTGTGCGACTTTTCTATCTTCCCAACCTCTTCAAAAAGGGCTGCTATATCTTCATAGCCTTCTGCCTTGGCATCTTTTGCGAACTGAACATACATAATTTCAGTTTCATAAGCTTCGCCATCTGCCGCAGCCTTCAAGTTTTCCTCTGTGGAGCTAATGCCTGAATTTAAAAGTTTAAACCAAATTTTTGCATGTTCCTTCTCATTGCCGGCGGTTTCTTCAAAAATTGATGCAATTTTATTATAACCTTCTTTACGTGCCTTAGATGCAAAATAGGTGTATTTATTCCTGGCTTGCGATTCTCCTGCAAAAGCTGCTTGCAAATTCTGGTATGTTTTACTCTTGCTAAATTCCATAGCAAATTCTCCTTTTATTTTTTATTTATCACCTCTATAATTGGCAATACCATAGGTGACCTGCCTGTTTTTTTATAAAACAGATCCGAAAGACCTTCTCTTATTTTGTTCTTTATATTGTTCCATTCCTTAACCTTCTGCAACTTACATTCATTCAATATATCTTTTGTCACCCCCCGTGCTTCGTCAATTAACTGCTCCGATTCTCTCATATAAACAAACCCTCTAGAGATTATATCCGGCCCAGCTAAAGTAGCAAAATCTTCCCGGTTTATCACTACAGTAACTACCATCAAGCCATCTTCAGAAAGCAATTTTCTGTCTCTTAAAACAATATTGCCAACATCACCTACTCCAATACCATCAACCATAATATTGCCGGCTGTAACTGTTTTTCCGAATTTGATCTCATCCTCAGAAATTTCTATTACATGCCCGAGTTCTGGTATAATAATATTTTCTGGCACAATCCCCATTTGCTCCGCTGTGCTTGCATGTTTTTTAAGATGCCTATATTCGCCATGAACTGGTATAAAAAACTTAGGCTTTACAATGCTCATCATCAATTTTTGCTCGTTTTGGTAAGCGTGCCCCGAAACATGAATCTGATACATACTTTCATATACAACATCAGCACCAAGCATCATTAAATCGTTTATAACGCTATAAATGTATTTTTCATTCCCCGGAATGGGCGATGCTGAAATAATAATAAAATCATCTTTGTTTACCGTTATCTTTTTATGCTCTCCACTTGCCATTCTTCGCAACGCAGAAAGCGGCTCCCCTTGACTGCCAGTTGTTATAATTACAATATTATTGCCATTGAATTTACTTGCCTTGTCTATGTCAATCATAGTGCCGGCTTTAGGTTTAATATAGCCCAATTCTATTGCCGTAGCTACCACATTAATCATACTTCGGCCAGAAACTGCAACTTTTCTCTTGTTATCTTCTGCCGCTTTCACTATTTGTTTTATTCTATGAATATTTGACGAAAAAGTCGCTATAATCAAACGTTTATCTGCTGCTTTTTTGAATAATTTTTCAAACGAATCTCCCACGGTTTGTTCACTCGGAGAAACTCCAACTCTCTCTGAATTTGTGGAATCTGAAAGTAAAGCAAGTACTCCTTGTCTGCCGAGTTCGCCAAAACGTGCAAGGTCAATTGCTTCACCTTCAATTGGCGTATAATCCACTTTAAAATCACCCATATGAATCAAAATGCCGATTGGTGTATGTACTGCTAATGCACATGCATCCGGAATGGAATGGTTCACGTGAATAAATTCAACATTAAAGCAGCCTAATTTAACCACATCGCCTGCTCTTACCACATTAAGCTTGCAAGCTCGCAGGATGCCTGCTTCGCTTAGCTTACTTTTTACCAAATTAATTGTTAAAAGTGTGCCATAAACTGGCACATTTACTTTCTTTAAAAAGTATGATATTGCTCCTATATGATCTTCATGACCATGTGTAAGCACTACACCCTTTATTTTTGATGCATTTTTCTCAAGATAGGTGAAATCCGGTATAACAATATCAACACCCGGCATATCCATATCTGGAAATGCAAGACCGCAATCTACAATAAACATATCATTGCCATATTCAATCACGGTCATGTTTTTCCCTATTTCATTAATTCCTCCAAGCGGTATAATATTTAATGTTTTTTTGTTTTTACCGATATGCCTATCTTGTTTCAAAGACTTCTGCGAAGTTTCCTTCACTTTTTTATTCTGTATATTCACCTTATTTGTTCGCCCTGACACATTTTTTGTAGTCGTGCCCTTATCTTTTTTTACTAAGTTCATTTGTCCCCCTAACTAACAGACCATTCATCTTTCTTTACCACTGTCGCTCCAACATCAATAGGAATGGTTAAAAAAACTTCTTCATAGCGTTCTTCTAAAATCTTAACACATTTTTTTGCTTTATTTTTATTGTTAAAAAGACCAAAAACTGCCGTGCCACTCCCTGTCATGCTAGCACCAATAGCTTCGCATTCAAGTAGTGCGTGCTTTATTTCTGCAATTTCTGGAACACGCGCAGAAACTGGCTCTTCGAATTCATTGCACATATGTTCTGCTATAACATCTAAATTTTGCGCAACAATTCCTGCCACCATATTATCTACATTCGGTTTTTTAAAAGAGCCAAATTTATCGAACAGCTCAAATGCTATTTTTGTTGACATCGATTCTTGTGGTTTAACAATCACAAAATAGCACTCCGGAAGCTGAGGCAACGGTGTAAAGATCTCACCTATTCCATCTGCTAATTTAATCCCGCCTTTTATGCAAAATGGTATATCTGCTCCCAAACGTAACACAATCTCACAAAGTTTGTCATCTTTCAAATTCGTTTCATACAGTTCGTTTAAACCTACCAACACTCCCGCTGCATCTGCACTGCCTCCGGCGAGCCCTGCAGCCATAGGTATATTTTTATTTATTATTATATCTACACCAATATCTTCTATTCGCGTCTCTTCAAAAAACGCAAGTGCTACTTTGTAGGCTAAATTATCCGCACCCTGAGGAACATTTTCGTTGTCACAAGATAAATTGATCTGCCCCAAATTGTTCTTTTTAATAATTATCTCATCTTCCAAATCGACTGTCTGCATAACAGTCCGCATAAGGTGATAATCATCTTCGCCTGAATCCATAATGTCTAAGCTTAAATTTAGCTTTGCAGGTGCCTTTACTGTTACACTGCTAAACACAATAAATCTATATCTCCCTTTCTCATTTAGATTTGAACCGTTATGGGTTCTCTGTTTTTATAGTACACATAATATTTAAAGCCGCAGTTGTGCAGCATCTTAATCATTCTGTTAAAATCATAACCAATGTCTTCAACATAGTGTGCATCAGAACCTAAAGTTATAAACTTGCCACCATTTTGGGCAAACAGCTGAACACAAGTTAAAATAAACTGAGTCAGATCTTTACCTGAAGCTTTAGTATTAACCTCTAAAGCTTTGTTATTTTGTGCTAACAAGCTCAAAATTTCTTCTATTTCTGTTTTAAACTCAAAAAATATTTGCTCTTGTAAATTTATATATCTAACAGGATACCACAAATGTGTTAATACGTCAAATTTATTCCAAATAACTAATTTTTTTATCTCATCAAAATAGTTTTTTAAAACGCTCCTAATTAACTGTATATCGTTTCCCTCACGTAATTTATAAACATCATCAAAATCCGGCACAGAATGCACTGAACCTAGAACTACATCAAAGTTAAAAGAATTTATTATTTTCTCGGCTAATGCTGCGTTCATCTGCGCAGAGCCAAGTTCTATGCCAAACATTAAGTTGTACTTTTCAGTTTTATTCACCTTGTTAATTTCAGATTCAATTTTTTTAAAGCGTTCTTCAATCACATCAAACTGTGTTTCTTTAACTAATTCACAATGGTCAGTTATAGCGCAAGAAACAATTCCGGTGTGCGGCAAATAATCTGCAATCTTCTGCACACTATCATGCCCATCCTTCGAGTTTTCACTGTGCACATGGGAATCATACATTATTCTATTACCTCTCGCTCCCTAGATTTTTTAAATTTAATATAATTTTCTAAAATCAAAACTGCCGCCACTGCATCAACAATATTTTTGCGCTTTTTGCCAAAAACCTCATTATCTTTTAAAATTTTATGCGCCAAAACCGTTGTATTGCGTTCATCCCAAAGCACAACGTCTAAATTTGTAGCAAGTTTTAATTTGTTCACTAATGTTTCTGTTTTGGCAGCACGTTCACCGTTAGATCCATTCATATTCTTTGGGTACCCTACCACAATTTTTTCCACATTCTGTTCACTAGCAAGTAGCGCAATTTCTTCAACTAATTTTGCCATATCTTTTTGCTTAATAACTTTAAAAGGTGAGGCTAACATTTCCAGAGGGTCGCACACTGCAACTCCAGTTCTGGCATCACCAAAATCAATTGCCATCATTTTCATATATTTTGCGCTCCCAAATTAATTCCAAGCGAATACATTATCAATCATTATATAATAATTATACTAACACAACATAACAAAAAAAGCAAACTAACTGTAAACCCAAATTTATTTTTTCTTCTTAGAATTGGACTGTTGAAGTTCAGTATACATAGCCTTAACCAAACCAACTAAATATTGCTTATCATCCACATCGTCAACCATCAGCATCTTTTTAGCGCCATCATAAGGCTTTTCGTATTCAATGTTTTTCATATAAGCTAATGCCGACCTAATGGGTTTAACAAGTAACCTGTCATCATAAATTCCACCAATTAGCTTTTCATTATAGTAGATAATATACTCGCCCATCATTGCTCTGTATGTAATATTTTCTAATTCAGATAACTGATTTAAAATAAAATTCAAATAACTTTTGCTCGATGCCATAAAACACCCTTTTTAGTTGAATTTGTATTTTGTAGCCTTGTTATAGTTTTTCTTACTACATTATAATAAAGATTTAGAAAATTTAAAGTGGCAACTCTGCATGCCTTCTCGTAAGTAAAAACGATGTGCATCTTTTCGTAGCTGATTGCATGCCACCTCAATCTGAACGCAGCCAAGCTCCCGCGCAATCTGACTAGCTCTTTCAAGCATTTCCTTTCCTATCCCTATATGTCTGCATAATGGACTAACTACAAATTCCATAATTTCTGCAATATAATCTGCATGATGTAATTGTGCTTCAAATCGCAAATTCAAAACCCCAACTATTTTTTTCTCTTTTTCACAAACAAGGCAATAATAGTTTTTATCACTCAGTTGTACACAGAACATATCCAAAAATTTAGAATAAGGAAAGGTTTCATCTTCTAGTTCACATATCAAATCATAAATTTCCTTGCAATCTTCTGCGGTTGCTTTTCTTAAAATATAACCTTTTGGCATCTCTAATCTCTCACACTCTTTATTTTTTAAAGCTCGCATCTATATTATTTGCTTTGCATAATACATTCAATTCAAATTTACTTATCTAAGGGCTTCATCGTCGGGAAAAATAAAACATCTCTAATAGATTCACTATTTGTTAACAACATAACTAACCTATCTATTCCTACCCCCAAGCCACCCGTTGGCGGCATTCCATACTCAAGCGCCGTTACAAAGTCTTCATCAGGCAAATTAGCTTCCATATCTCCAGCCTGGCGTAACTGTAACTGCCGCACAAACCTTTGCCGTTGATCAACTGGATCATTCAATTCCGAAAATGCATTAGCATATTCTCTACCTACTATAAACAATTCAAACCTTTCGGTATAATCTGGGTTTGTCGGCTTTCTTTTAGCCAAAGGTGATATTTCTACCGGATAATCTATAACAAATGTAGGAGAAATCAAATGCTTTTCTGCAAATTCTTCAAAAAATAAATTTAAAATATCACCTTTTAAATGCTCTGCCTTATAGCTTATATTATGCTCATCTGCCGCTTTCCTTGCTGCCTGCAAGTCTTTTATGTCATCAAAATCTACACCAGAATATTTTTTAACAGCATCAACCATTGTAATGCGTTCAAACGGTCGGCTTAAATCCAAGTCCACTTCGCCATATTTAATTTTTGTAGTACCCAACACTTTTTTAGCCACAAACTTTAACATCTCTTCGGTAAGCTGCATAATCCCTTCATAATCTTTATAAGCTTCATAAAGTTCAAGTTCAGTAAATTCCGGGTTGTGCCGAATAGAAATCCCTTCGTTGCGAAACACACGGCCTAGTTCATACACTTTATCAATTCCACCAACAATTAACCGTTTAAGATAAAGCTCCAACGCTATTCTTAAAAACATTTCCATATTCAACGCATTGTGATGCGTTACAAAAGGCCGTGCAGCAGCTCCTCCTGCAACATTCTGCAAAATTGGAGTTTCCACTTCTAAAAAGCCTTTAGAATCTAAGAATTCACGTATAGCCTTAATCACCTTAGATCTAATTATAAACGTATTTTTTACTTCACTGTCCATAATCAAATCCAAATACCTTTGCCTATACCGCAAATCGGTGTCTTTCAAACCATGGAATTTCTCTGGTAACGGCAATAAAGATTTAGCAAGCAACTCACAAGATGTTGCTCTAACCGAAATTTCACCACGTCTTGTTTTAAAAACATTCCCACAGACGCCTATAATATCCCCAATATCCCATTTAGTAAAATTTTCGTGCTGCTCTGGCGGTAAATTTTCCAGTTTAAAATATAACTGAATTTTGTCATCCCCTTGCAGATCTATAAAAGACACTTTACCCATATCACGCCAAGAGACAATTCGCCCAGCTATTTTAACCTCTTGCTCCAGTAACTCTTCAAAATTATTTTTAATTTCGCTGATTTGCTTATTTGTTCCAAATTTAGTAATTAAAAACGGGTCTTGCCCTGTTTGTTTTAAGTCTTCCAGCTTAGCGCGTCTAATTTTAAGCAGCTCAGAATCTACACTATTTTGCTCAACATTTGTATCTAAATTAGAATTATTCATGTTGTTATCCACAATAAATACCCATCCTTTTCAAAGATTTTCCTTGTTTCTTTTAATCACTTTAAGATGTGAAAACTCTTCACGTTCGTGTTCTTCCAATACATCAGAAATATATTTTAAATTTTCTTCAAACTTAGGAATAACCAAATTTTTAAGCGCATTTGTGCGTTTTTCTGTTTTTTTAATAGAAAGAGTAAGTCTATATATATTATGCTCTAATTCTGCAAGCATTGCTAGCTTTTGCTTTAATTTATTGAATAAAACTACCGTTGCATCTAACTGTGAATCTGTTCCTGTTAAATAATATTGACACTTGCTTCTGTCCTGCCCAAAATCAACTGATATTAACTCTACCCCCATTAAGCTTGTTTGTTTTATTTTTAAGCTAGAATCAGCTGACGTGCTTTGTGCAATCTCATAGCATGTTCTTAACCCCAATGTTGTATTTGTCTTTATCAATGCTGAATACGCATCAAAAAAACAAATGTCGATTTCTGTTTTTATTTTATTAACACTAGCGACCATACGCATCATTTCTCTTAAAAGCACCTGTTTCTTCCTGCCTAAAAGATTATGCCCCATTTTAGAAAGAGATAAACTTCTCTTTAAATTTAAAAGGTTGCCTTTTGTCGGAAATATGTTATTTGAATGCATACTTGCTGTTCACCTCAAATTGCCACTAATTCCCTAAATTCTATTAAACGTTTCCTCATCCACACGGTCTAGCTCTTCTTTAGAAAACATCTTTAGTAATTTCCATCCTAAGTTCAATGTTTCTTCAATTGTTCTGTTTTCATTTTCTTGCTGTCTAATAAATTCCGTTTCTAAAATATTGCCGAAATTTAAATACTTTTTGTCTAATACAGAAAGTTCTTCCTCGCCAATAACAGAAGCTAACGACTTGGCTTCCTGAGCCTTTGCATAAGATGAGAATAACTGATTAGCAAGCATCGAATGATCCCACCGAGTAAAACCCTCACCTATTCCATCTTTCATAAGACGCGAAAGCGATGGTAAAATTGAAATCGGTGGATAAATTCCTTTCTGGTCTAAATTCCTGTCTAACACAATCTGCCCTTCCGTAATATAGCCTGTCAAATCTGGAACAGGATGTGTAATGTCATCATTCGGCATAGTTAAAATTGGAATTTGAGTAACTGAACCTTCTAAACCTTCAATAATCCCAGCCCGTTCATAAATAGAAGCCAGATCTGAATAAAGATACCCCGGGTAACCTTTTCTGCCAGGTATTTCTCCCTTAGAAGAGCTAAATTCCCTCAAAGCTTCTGCATATGCCGTCATGTCTGTTAAAATAACCAAAACATGCTTGCCCTTTTCATAAGCAAGGTACTCTGCAGCAGTTAAAGCACACCTTGGCGTTAATATTCTTTCCACAATAGGGTCATTAGATAAATTAAGAAACATAACCACATTGTTAGCAACCCCAGATTCTTGAAACGAACGCCTAAAAAATGTTGCCACATCGTTTTTAACTCCCATTGCTGCAAAAACAATACAAAAATCATTGCTGCTGTTTTTAACACTGGCCTGGTTAACAATTTGAACAGCTAGTTTATTATGCTGCATGCCAGAGCCAGAAAATATTGGTAACTTTTGCCCTCTAATAATGGTAGCAAGAGCATCAATAGCAGAAATACCAGTTTGAATAAAATCTCTTGGATAAGTTCTAGCAACCGGATTAAGAGGCGCTCCATTAATATCCAAATACTTTTCTGCACAGATCTCTCCTAAACCATCAATAGCCTTGCCAGAACCAGAAAACACTCTACCCAAAATTTCTTCCGAAACCGGCAAAGTCAATGGTTTGCCAGAACAGATTGTTTTTGTGTTAGTTAACGAAAGTCCATAAGTACCTTCAAACACCTGAATAATTGCTTTTTCACTGTCCAAATAAACCACACGGCCTGTCTTAAACGACCCATCTTCCAACTTAAGTTCAACCATCTCTTCAAAAGCAACATCCAAAGTGCCTTCTAAAATCACTAAAGGACCATTTATTTCTTTCAATCCTAAATACTCAAAGCCCAAATTAAACCACCTTAATTTCGCTAATTAATTATTCAATACCATCAACTTAGTTTTAATCAACTCATTATAATCTTCAAATTTTTCTAAATCACCATTTCCAATATCATACTTTAGTTTGGCAATCACTTCAAAAATTCCTGTGCTTAAAATATCAGTAAATGCAACTCCAGATTTCAACGCATTTTGGCAAGCACTATACAAATTAAGTATAATTTTCATCATCAGCATTTGTTTTTTTAGCGGCACATAAGTATCTATTTTATGATAAGCATTCTGTTGTAAAAAACCTATTCTAATCATCTTGGCAATTTCTAATGTTAATTTCTGCTCATCTGGCAACACATCCGAGCCAATTAACTTAACAATTTCTAACCACTTTGTCTCGTCTTGTAAAATATTTAATATCTCTTGCCTAAATTGTAAAAATTCTGGCCCTAAATTGTTTTCAAACCACGGTTTCAAATCTTCAATATATTCCGTATAACTCATATTCCAATCAATAGCCGGGTAATGCCTTTCATATGCCAAAGATTTACTCAGTGCCCAAAAGCAGCGAACAAATCTTTTTGTATTCTGAGTTACCGGCTCCGAAAAATCCGAACCCTGAGGAGATACTGCACCAATAATCGAGATTGACCCTTCCATTCCCCCCAAAGTTTTGTATCTCCCTGCTCTTTCATAAAATTGAGAAAGCCTAGAGGGTAAATAAGCCGGGAATCCTTCTTCTGCTGGCATTTCTTCAAGACTTGCAGAAATTTCGCGTAAAGCTTCTGCCCAACGTGATGTAGAATCCGCCATCATAGCAACATCGTAGCCCATATCTCTGTAATATTCAACAATTGCAACTCCAGTATAAATAGAAGCCTCTCTTGCTGCAACTGGCATGTTAGAGGTATTCGCTATCAAAATAGTACGTTCTGTTAACGGCCTTTGCGATTTCGGGTCAATTAAGCTTCCAAACTCTTTAAGCACCTGTGTCATCTCATTGCCACGTTCACCACAGCCAACATAAACAATTAAATCTGCCTCTGCCCACTTGGCTAATTGATGCTGCGTCATAGTTTTTCCTGTGCCAAAGCCACCAGGCACAGCAGCCACACCGCCTTTAGCAATTGGGAATAAAGAATCTATAACTCGCTGCCCTGTAATTAACGGCATGTTAAGTTCCAGCCTTTGATTTGCCGGCCTTGGCACCCTTATTGGCCACTGCTGGCACAGTGTTAACTCATGTTGCTTGCCATTTTCATCTTCAAGTACCACAATCACATCTAATAACTTATGCAATCCACTTGCTGCACAACTCACCACAATGCCACTAATATTCGGCGGCACCATTAAACGGTGTTCAATAAGCTGAGTCTCCGGACATACGGCATATACCTGCCCCGCAGCCAACTTTTGACCTGCTTTAACTTTCACACTAACATTCCATAATTTGTCCTCATCTAACACTTTAACCTTGCTTCCAGGTTTAATAGTAGCACCATAAACACTAGCTAAATCTTTTAAAGGTCTTTGAATCCCGTCAAATATATTAGAAACTAAGCCTGGCCCCAAAGATACACTCATTGCAATGCCAGACCCTAAAACTTCTTCACCAGGTTTGAGTCCTGTTGTTGATTCATACACTTGGATTGTCGTTTCACTTTCATTCACAGCAATAACTTCACCAATGAGCTGCTTTGAACCCACAAATACTTTTTCTAACATAAAAAAATCTTTAGTATTTTTCACTTTTATAATTGAGCCGTTAATCGAATAAATCTTATTGGAATTCTGCAATTTCCAATCACCCCAATGCCTAACACAAATTTAAAACTAAGCTATTGTAAGCCCTGCAAAAGAGAAAAATTGCTTTTTTTCTTCTTCCAGCGCGGAGTCTAACAAAAGATTAACACCTAACTTCTTGTTCTCATTTTTAAGCGCAAATCCACCAAACCGTATCTTCTTATCTACTCTTACTTGTACTTCAACTTCAAACACTTCTTTAACAATCTTTTTAAAATTTTCCGCATCAGCACTTTTCACAAACACAATAGTGCCTTCATCCGCAAATATATCCTTAAAGCTTACCAATTTCTCCTTTTCATTCTTAATATATTCCGGTGAACTAACATATTCTTGTAATTTAAACTCAAGTTCTGCAAAAGTTTTTTGTGTCACATAATCCCTTTGTGCAACTAAATTTTTCTTTTTAACTGCTTCGCACTCTAAAATTTCTTGCATTTTTGTTTTTTCTGCTTCTGCTTCCGCTTGCCTAATCTTCAAATTGGTTTCAACTTCAAGTAGTTCTTTTTGCTTTTTAATTTCAGATTCAGCCAGTTTTTGCGCCCCTAAAACTAGCTTTTCTGCCTTTTTATTTGCAATATCATCAACAATTTTTTTTATATTCTTTATCTTCTCGTCATTTGCTGTAGTAATCATAAGCCATACCCTCAACCTTTAAACCTTTAAGACTCTACTCCAATTACATTGTTAATATAACTTTCAATTGATTCTTTAACACTATATTCACTGTTAGATGCCGGTATCTCTATAATAGGCTTGTTCTTTTGCGCTTTAATTTTCAAAAATAGTTCTTTGTACTCCCTCACCAAATCATCTGTCACCAAAACGACTCCAATCGATGTGTCACTACATACCTTATTCAATCGTTTTAAAAGCACAGCACTATTTTCAATAACTTCTCCATCAATACCAGCTAACCGAAACCCAATATAACTTTGTACATCTTTAGTCAATAAAAAAAACTTCATAAATAAACTACCGCCAAAAAAACTAACTCAAGTTGTTAATTATCATTATAGAAATAAGCATCCCATAAAGTGCTGCACTTTCACCCAAAGCAATAAACACCAGCGATTTTCCCATTGCTTTTGGATCTTCACTGCAAGCTCCAATTGCTGCCGGTGCAGCTGCCCCCACAGCAATTCCGGCTCCCAAAGCGGCAAGCCCGGTAGAAAGTGCTGCTCCCAAATATGCAAGCCCGGCCCCTACTGTCATCTTTGCAATCGCCGGAGTAATATTTTGCATTTCTTTTTGAATTTGTAACTGAGCCGCTATCTCGTCATCTATTGCAAAAACGCCTGTAGCAGAGAGTAAAATAAACATTGCTACTACTCCAAAAAAAAATACCAAATTAATTCTTATAGCTCTTTTAGATCTGGCAGCAAAATTATTCTTCTTTTTGCTTGCAAAAAGCCAACCAAAAGGAATCAATAAACTTAAAACCAACAAACCCGACATCACAAACATCAAAAACCTATTCATATTAAACATCCTCCAAAAAGTATTTTAAACTTCCACACCAAACGGTTCAAACTGCTTACCTCCGCCATCAAAAAAGCGGCTAAACAATTCATAAAATTCTAATCTTAAAACCTGCACACCCACAATAAGACCTTCCAGCGCAATCACTAAAGCGTTTCCCAAAATTGCAATAATCACACTAGAATTAGGAAACATTCGCGAAATAATAGATATTGTAAGCATCAACCCTGCGTGACTCAAAATAAAACCGCCAATTCTCAAAAACGAAAGCGTATTAGAAATAAAACTCAGAACAATTTCCATCAATTCAAAAGCGTTAAGCAGAATATAGCTCACAGCTCCATCTTCAACTGCAAATTTTTTCTCACGAATAGAATGCGCTATAAATTCCTTTACAAAAATCAATATAATCGGCAATATAATTCCAAGCCAAACAAGTAACCTAACGTTAATATTAAAATCTGGTGTGAATTTAACCACCGCTAAAAGAACCAACGAACAATAAAATACCAATCCCGCTATACACTTTTGGCCAAAAAATGTTTCCACCCAATTCCCTTGCTTAATGTTGGTTATAATGTTAATTACAATTGAAGTTATAAGCAACACAACACCAATAACAACCGCTGCAAAAAGAATCTTCAATGTCATCTCAGATCTGCCAACAGCAATTAGCGGCCCATTGCTGTCAAACAATTTGTTGTGCACAGGCACAAGTACTTCTTCATTACCAAACACTGAACAATACAAAAACCCAAATAACGCAGAAGAAAGCCCAACTTGCGCCATTACTTTGCCTAAACTCATTTTTTTGAATTTATAAAGTAAAGTTCCAATTAATGAAATAACTAATCCTTGCCCCAAATCACCAAACATAATTCCAAACAATAGCATATATACAACCGTAAAGAACTTAGTTGGATCAAAACTGCCATAGTTAGGCAAGCCATACATTCCCATCAAAGACTCAAACGCTTTAAACCATCTACCATTTTTAAGCTTCACTGGGGTTTGCAAGCGTTCTTCATCAGCCGCATCCTTAATAACCATATTAATTTGCGTTCCAGCTAACATTTGTTCAAGCAAAAAAGCTTTCTGTTGTGGCACAAAACCCACCAAATAAAATCTATCTCTAACAACCGAAGCATATTGCTTAAGCTCTAAGCACTTTTTCAAAAATTTAACTTTGCAATAAGCCTGCTGTAAAAATTCAATATTGGCCTTCGCTAAAGCTTCAATCTTCGCATTTAGTTCTGCTATTTCTGCATTAACTTTGCTAAGCTCTTCCTTTGCTTCTTGCAACACAACATCCGCAGTAAATTTTTCAGATTTATCATAGCCCGGTACAATTATCCGTTCAAAGTACAATGCTTTAAATATATTGTCCGTCTCTTTGTGAACACCCCGGGGTACCATATATAAACACCAATCATACCTGCCATCGTTATCATAAGAAAAACAAACAAACGGTTTATCTTGATAATATTTAAGCTTAAGATAAGATTCATGCGGCATATAACCAAACCGTACTTTAAACATCTGGCACCCAAATAATTCATCCAGCAAAATATCCATTCCCGCTAAATGAGACATCTGAGAAACTATATGAGAAAGCTCATTTTTTTTCTTTTCTCGTTCTTTTTTTGTTTCAAATAACGCAGACATTTCACTATATAAAGAAGTTACTCGCGCTTCTAAATCTGCCGTGTTAAGATCAAAAGAATCGGAATACTCATATTTAAATGTATACCCACACATTTCACTAATAGCCAACAAACATTGGTATAGCTCCACATATGGATTACTTTTCAAAAAATTTGATATTAATTGCTTCTTACGTTCACTTTCTTGTTGTTCATCAATATATTCTTCCTGCTTTTGCTCTCCAAGAGAAATGTTATATTTTTTAGCTATCTCTTTAATTTCATATGCAAAATCATCGGAGCCGTCGTTGTAATCAAAATCATATTCTTTTGTATATTCTTTTAAATCCGATGCTTTTTCCGGATGAAAAGCTTTTAGCTTCGCACAGTTTAGTGCTGCAATATCGATCTTTTCTACATTTCCGCTCAAACTAACTAAAACCATTTTTTCAATAGCCAACTCATAACCACCACCTAAAACCCTTTAGCACACTAACATTTTCTTAATTGCTTCCGGATCCTGCTTATTTTCAACTCCATAAATAATACTAACTAAATTCCTCTGCTCAAGCTCAGATAAATTCATAAAACTCCAAAAAACCACCTGTGCATACCTTTCCATCTTCATTGTTTTCTGCGCGTCACTTAACAAACTCTTATTCATTTCCGTTTCTATAAATATATCCGAGTCTAACTTAAAAATATGTTTCTTATCTTTAAATAGCACACTATAATCTTCTGCAATCTGCTTGCAAAGCGCCAATTGCTTCTTTTTAGAGTCAGCAAGACTCCCGTATGGAATAAGAAGTTTCATAATCTCTTCCGCACTATAGTTATAGTATTTTTTAAGCCTATATATAACCTGCAAGTTGTAAATATCTGCCTGCTGCACTATCTTCTTTTCTAGTTTATTTTTAAGTGTTTTATTACACTTTTTAAGATTTTTATACATTTGTTCATAAAAATAAGTTTTCAATTTCTTTTCACAAAGCAGTATATTTATATTTTCTGGTTCAACATTTTCAAGTTCTGCTTTTAAAATAGAGATATATTTTTTATTCTTTATTCCTCTTAAAATATCTGCAGTAGATTTAGCATTAACTATTATCCCAACATCCATCTTCATGTTCCGCACTAGTTCTGCTGAATGAATTATGCCAAAATTTTCACTTCGGCCAACTTTAAAAAGCAAAAGCATCGTAAGGAGCTGTTCAAGTTCAAAGTCCAGCCAGAATAATTTAAAAAAACTGTCAGAAAACCTATTAACATACTTTAATAACTTTTTATATTCCATAATTCTAGCGATTTTAAGCAGGCCTTCAAGCTCATCACATTTTATCGAGCCAGCATCAACCCCTTGCAGAATTGCATTAAAATGCGTCTCTTTAAGGCGGGCTACAATATCAGATACATATTTCTTTTTTAGCAACTCATTATAATCTTGCGGAGTTAAACGCTTGCTATTAATTGCTTTCATTTTTGTGACCAAAACATTGCTGCATAAACTTTCAAGCAATTTCGTCACCTCTTTATAATGCGCTGCAAAATATCATGAACCCAAGTTGCGCGATTCCTCTCTTCGCTTTCGGCCATCTTTTTGCTAAATTTTCATATTTTGCACATACTTTATCAATAATCTTTGCCGTTTCCACTTTAGATTTCAGATATAATTCTTTTTTCTTTTCAAGGAACATATCATTATACTGTTTTACAAGACTCTCTTTTTCTTGGTTTGTACGCTCAATGATCTCACAAGCTTTTTTATTTGCCTGTGAGATCACTTCAACGGCTTTTGTGTCTATCTCTTTAATTCTAGCAAACACAATAAACCACTTCCCAATTTAATAATTTGGTGGACGATAAAGGGCTCGAACCTTTGACCCTCTGCACGTCAAGCAGATGCTCTACCAACTGAGCTAATCGTCCTCTTTTATAATATACAGTTTCATTATACAACACAAAAACTCAAAAAGCAATTACATTTCAAAAAATTTCAAAAAAGTTCATAAAAATGGGCTCGTCTATCCAATTTCAGACCAGCAAGACCGTTTACCCATATTATGCTATTATAACAAATTGCTATTTTTGCTTCTCGTTAACACTTACACCAACACAACTGCCTTTTGTTTTTGCAAAAGCATTTACAATAGTTCTAATTGCTGCAATTGTAAAACCATTCTTTCCAATAACGCGTGCAATATCAGACTTATCCACAAAAATACCAACATGCGTGTCATTAAGTGTAATTCTCACTTCATATGGTTTCTCTGCAATTCCATCAACCATCGCTTCAATCAACTGCCTTAGCACCATAAAACATCACCTTCAACATTAAATGAATTATCCTTGCTTTTTCAATAGAATTTTCACTGTATCTGTTGGTTGTGCTCCATTTTTAATCCAATAGTTAGCTCTTTCACTGTCAATTTTAATCACTGCCGGGCTTTTGTTAGGATCATAATACCCAATTTCTTCAATAAATTTCCCATCTCGTGGCGAACGCACATCAGCAACCACTACTCTGTAAAAAGGGTTCTTTTTTGCACCAATTCTTTTAAGTCTAATCTTTACCATAATAAATCTCTCCTATATCTTTTAAATTTTAATAAATAATTTTATCTATGTTTCTTTTTTGGTTTTTTTAGTCTATCAAACCGTTTCATCGTTTCATTTATCGCTTCAAACTTTTTAAGCAGCCCGTTAACATCTTCTACTTTCTGCCCGCTGCCATTTGCAATTCGTTTTTTCCTGCTCGCATTTAAAACAGATGGATTGGCGCGTTCTTGCGGTGTCATAGAATATATAATTGCTTTCATTCTAATAAGCTCTTTTTCACCTTGCTCCATCTGCTCATCGGTCACCTTTTTTCCAACACCTGGTAACATCGAAGCTAAACTTTTAAGCGAACCTAATTTTTTTATCATTTCCATCTGCGAAAGAAAAACATTCAAATCAAATCTGCCTTTTGCTAAGCTTTTTTCCATTTTCTGCTTTTGTTCCGCGTCAAAAGTCGCCTCTGCTCTTTCAATAAAAGAGATCACATCTCCCATTCCTAAAATTCTAGAGGCCATTCTGTCCGGAAAGAACTCTTCTAAATCTCCCAGTTTTTCTCCAACACCAATAAACTTAATCGGTTTCTTGGTCACTGCCGCCACAGAAACTGCTGCCCCTCCACGAGCATCACTGTCCAGTTTAGTAAGCACCACACCATCTACACCAATCAATTCATCAAACTTTTGCGCCACATTCACAGCATCTTGACCAGTCATAGCATCTACAACAAGCAAAGTTTCATTAACTACAACAGCCTTTTTAATTTGCACCAGCTCATCCATTAAATCATTATCAATATGCAACCTACCAGCGGTATCTAAAATCACAATGTCATAACCGTTATCTTTTGCATATCTAACGCTGTGCTCAGCAATCTCAACCGGATTTCTCTTTCCTTCCTCAAATACAAAAATTTTTGCTCTTTCCCCCGCAAGTTTTAGCTGTTCAACTGCTGCCGGTCTGTATATATCACACGCCACAAGCATCGGTCTGCGCCCTTTAGCCTTTAAACTATAAGCTATTTTAGCACTGTGCGTAGTTTTCCCACTTCCCTGTAATCCACATATCATAATAACTGTAGGCCCACTAGATGCAAATTTGATTTTTTCGTTTTTAGCGCCTAAAAGTTTTATAAGCTCTGCATTTACAATCTTCACAACCTGCTGCCCGGGCGTCAAACTTTTCAACACTTCTTGACTAACAGCAAGTTCCAGCACTTGTGCAATAAAATCACGCACAACATTAAAATTAACATCTGCTTCCAAAAGCGCTAACTTAATTTCCCGCATAGCATTTTTAACATCCTGCTCGCTCAGCTTTCCTTTAGAGCGCAGACTTTTAAATGCAGCAGAAATTTTATCAGATAACCTTTCAAAAATCACAACAGCATATCACCTCAGTTCACTTGTTTTTCAATCAATTCATTAACAAGCACAGAGATATTTTCCATCTGCTTTGTAATTTCTGCCGAAAACAGATATTTTTGATTATAATCTATCACAGAATTAACTACTTCAGCAATTTTTTTGCACTGCATCTGCAGATCTGCAAATTTTTTGTTTAGTTGGAGTTTTTCTTCAAAATAAGATAAACTGCCTTCTCCTTTTTTCACATGATCCCGCACGCCTTGACGCGTTATCTTCATAATATCCGAAATTTCTCCCAACGAAAGGTCTTCATTATAATAAAAATTAATTGCCTCATTTTGTTTATCCGTTAACAGTGCACCATAAAAATCCAAAAGGTTCGACATGTTCAAATCTTTAGCCATTGTTTCATTCCAACCTTCCTCCATGCATCGCTTAGGTAAATCCTGCAAGCTTTACCTAACCTATTATATAATATTTTATATTGTTTGTCAAGCAATTTTTTCTATAATTCACTTTCTCAGAGCTTTTTTCTACCCAAAATACCAGTTCGCACTTCTTTTCCATTAAAAAAACATTTAAATTTTATAAGGCGACTTAAATTGTTTGTTTGACATAAAATGTATAATTATGCTATTATAAGTAATAAATATTCATAAATATTAGTTATTCTAATAAGGAGTAATATTATGCGAATTACTTTAAAAAAAGCTTTGGTGTTCGGAATGTTTTTATGTTTTTGCAGCCCGCAATATACATTCTCTAAAATAGTTGTTTCGCATTTTAAAGATTTTACATCTGTCGACCAAAAATATGTACTATACGAAAACTTAAATACTCTCGACCCTACAAAGCTGTTAAATCACGAAGATGAAGATAATACACCAATCTTAATTCGTGAAAATTCACACGGTTCAGAGCTTGAGAATAGCCGTATAACATACCATGTTCGCGGCGTCACAGAATTGCGTATTACTATCTTTCATAAATTAGGTACATTTGCCACGCAACAAGCTGACCCTTTTGTTGCACGAGAATACCCATATATATTAGGCGGTAACGCCGAACCTGCTTATAATGTCTACTATTCTCTAACAGATAATACCTTATACCTCAACCACCGTAATCAAACTTGGCTTGAATGCATATTCGATAATCCAACCAAAACATTTAGCTTCCGCAAAACTGACAAAATTTTTAACGAACAAGATGTAGGCTCTATTTTAACTTTTTATGGCGTTAATGTTTACACCAGTTCAAATAATAATGCCGATTTCAAATTAGTTCCGCAATGTTCAATTACAAAAGAGCCCAACCCCATTCAAATCTTTGCAGATATAAACCAGCCAGACTATTATAAAGAGACCATTACATTTTCTATTCCAGAAAACACAGATATTATTAAAATTGTGTTTTCAGATATAGATCAATGTAAAGATAACGATGGTGGTTTGCATAAAATTCCCACCGAAGATATGCTAAATTCTATGTTGATCGGCCCCATAAAATTTGAGGGAGATAATATTGATTTCTCCAATTACGACTACCAAGATGATGTTACCGAGATGAAAAATCAAGAATTAATAAAAATAAAAGAAAGCTTAGCTCAAAAGTCAACCAAACCCAAGAAAGACAAAACTAAGCATAAAAAAAGTGAAAAACCAAAAGTAGAAAAAATTGTCAATATCGAAAAACACATTCATGAATATACTATAAACCAAATCAACCAAGCACCTGCTCCAATGCCAGATATAATCATGGTCAGCCCAGACACCTCAGAAGCAATCTTCGAAGAAGAACCAACTCAACCACAAGAGGTTGCTGCCGCCACACAAGAGCAAGGAGCTAACTCTCAAACAAGCCAGCCCATAACTCACAGTGAGGAACCTAATTCTAAATCTCAATCTAAATCAACAGCACAAAAAGTCAAAGATTCAACAAAAGCTAAAACTAAAAAAATAAAAGAAAAGTCAACTCAACAAAAAAGTAAAAATAAATCAAAAAAAGGCAGTAAAAAACGCAAAAAAGAAGAAAAAGAAAACAATTCTTCGGAGCTCATAGATTCTCAATCTACTGAATTCTCTCCTAAACAATCAAAAACTCTCGGCTATTTTTACATATGCTCCGTCATATTTGTGCTGTTGTTTTCCGTGTTCCACGAATCTATTTTAAAGCTCTTCAGTCGCTTACCCGTGCACAAATTCAAATTTATTCACAAAAAGTAAATCATCAAACTGCAAGAGAAAACTCTTAAAAACTACACTTGTAGATTTTTTCGAAATGTATTGTGTTTTTTTATTGTTCGCATCAAGCGAAAAACCATTAAAATTCATCGATATAATAATCTCTTTCATCACAACCTCTTCCTTTCCAACTTTAAGCTGACTTTTAAACTATTCCAAAAAAGAAGGAACTGGTACGTACGGAGAATACGATTACAAAAACGGTTAACTTGTATTTATAGCAGAAGATACAAACCAAACAAACACCTAGGAATAAATTCCTAGGTGTTTGTTTTATCACATAAATTAACTTTATTTACCAAATTCATCTTTAAAGCTTTCCAAGCATTCAAAACCCTCTTTAACTCTTTCAAATTATCCTTTCTACTTTCCAATTTAATAACCAACTTTCTGCTAGACTTTCCCTGTTCCAATGCAAGTCCTTCAATACTTTTAAGTAGCAATTCCAATTCATCGTTTGCTAATTCAGAGCATAGCAAGTCTATTTTATTCCCACGCTGCTTAACTTCAACAATGCCCAACTCACCAGTCATCCTCCTAATTAAAACCACACTCAACAAATTCTCCACAGAGTTAGGCAGCCTTCCATACACATCGCGCAAATCTTCCCGTAATTCATCAGCTTCTGCCACACTTTTAATAGCTGCTATTTTTTTATAAATACTCAGCTTCGTAGATGTATTTTTAATATACTCATCCGGAATAAACGCGGTAATATCAATATCAACCGTGCAATCTTCAAAGCTCTCCACTTCTTCCCCAGATTCAAACATTAACGCCTCATTTAATAGCTTCATATACATGTCATAGCCAACCAAATCAATCTTGCCATGCTGAACATCGCCTAAAATATTCCCCGCCCCACGAATTTCCAGATCTCGCATAGCAATTTTAAACCCAGCACCGAACTGCGCAAATTCTTTAATCGTATCTAAACGTTTCTGCGCAACTTCAGAAAGCACCCGATCTTTTTTAAATAAAAAATAAGCATAGCTTCTGCGGCTAGAACGCCCAACCCTACCTCTTAACTGATGCAATTGCGAAAGTCCTAAATTCTGCGCATCTTCAATAATCAACGTATTGCAGTTAGGAATATCCACTCCGGTTTCAATAATTGTGGTGCAGACTAAAATATCAGCCTTTCCGTCCAATAACAAATTCCAAGAGTCTGTGATCTCCTCATGGCTCATCTGCCCATGAGCAACAATAATGCGGGCACTACTTCCCAGCAAATTTTGTAACTTTTGCGCCGTTTCATATATCGAATCCACTCTGTTGTGAACATAAAACACCTGCCCACCACGCCTCAACTCGTTCTTAATTGCTTCTTTAATTGCTAATTCGTTATATTCAAGTACCTGAGTCTGCACCGGCAGCCTGTTTAGCGGCGGAGTATCAATTACCGATATATCTTTAATTCCCATCATCGCCATATTAAGCGTTCTGGGTATAGGTGTAGCAGAAATAGATAAACAATCCACATTTTTCTTAAGCTCTTTAATATGCTCCTTGTGCCGCACCCCAAAACGCTGCTCCTCATCAATAATCATAAGACCAATATCAGCAAATTCCACATCCTTTTGGAACAATCTGTGCGTACCTATAACAATATCCACTTCGCCATCCTTCAGCTTTTTAAGAATTTCTCTTTGTTCCTTTGGCGTTTTAAATCGCGAAAGCAATGCAATACTTATCGGAAATTGACTAAAACGATCCAGCGCCGTGTTGTAATGCTGCCAGGCTAAAATCGTTGTAGGTGCAATTATCGCAACCTGCTTAGAATCCATCACACACTTAAAGGCCGCTCTAAAAGCTATTTCCGTCTTGCCAACTCCAACATCTCCACAAAGCAACCTGTCCATTGGCCTTGGCGCTTCCATATCTTTTTTCACTTCGGCAATGCACCTTAACTGGTCAGGAGTTTCCTCATATCCAAAAGCCTGCTCAAATTCATTCTGCCACTCCCCATCAGCAGAGAACGCAAAGCCTGCAACGTTCATTCTTTTGGCATAAAGTAGCGCTAATTCTTTTGCCAACTTACTAACTTCTCTTTTCACTTTAGAGCGCGTCCGCTGCCAGCCTTTTCCATTTAATCGATTTTTCTTAATATTTTTTGAACTACCTAAATATTTAGCTAACATATCAAGTTGAGTTGTCGGCAAAAACAAAACATCTGTTCCTTCATATTCAATTTTAATAAAATCCTTTTTCACAGAAGCAATCTCAAGCTGTTCAATTCCGGCAAACATTCCAATTCCATGATTTGTGTGCACCACATAATCTCCAATATTCAAATCAACCAAACTTTGTAATGGCGCAAGTTTTTTAAACCTGCCAGCCTCTTTAAATAACGCACCATTCTCAAAATCTTGCGGGTAGGTTAACACTGCAATCTTCCCTACATCATCACGCATCCCGCAAGAAAACCCACTATCTAACACCCAAACATCCACACCATTTGGCAGCTCTCCTGCAGCACTTGCTAAGCTAGCTTTTACATTTTTAGATTTAAAAAAATTCACTAAAGCTTGCGCATTTTTTCTGTTCTTTGTGCAGATTGCACAACCAAAATTTTCTTTCAAAAATTCTTCAATTTCCTTTAAAATCTGTGCAAAATTCACTCGAATTGGAGATAAATCTACACTTTTTTGATCTTTTTTAGCCTCAATTTTAAACAGAGAAATTTCTTCATCAAAATGCTCAAAAATAGTTTTGCGCCAATTTAAATTTTCTAATCTTTCAGCCAAATTCTGCCATCCAATGCCAATTTCTATTTGCGGTCTCAAAATTCCTTCTGCTTTTAAATCATCTAATAAATTTTTCGTTTCTAACTCCGCTTGCTCTGCTTTCTCTGCCACTTTGCTGCTTTCACAAATAAAAAGTTCACAAACCGCACCCATATAATCAAGCAAAGTCTCTTTCTTATCATAAATCAAGTCAAAATATCTGTCACTTAAACTAAATTCAATACCACTTTCTAACAGCTTTATATCTTCACTAAGCGCTAAAACTGACTGTTGCTCGTTAATTTTCTTTAGTTTATCAATCAGTTTTTCCGGTGCATAAATAGCTTCCTTAACCGGCAAAACTTCAAGTTTTGCCTTTGTCGCTTCTCTGCGGTTCGTTAACAGATTCAGTTCAAAAATATTTTCTATCTCATCGCCAAAAAATTCAATTCTCATCGGCTTTTTTTCGCCAGGTGAATATATATCCACAATACCGCCTCTAACAGCAAATTGCCCTGGCACCTCTACAAATTCACAGGCTAAATATCCAAGTGTGTTGAGTTTTTGAGTTAGTTGTAAAATATTTATTTCATCGCCTTTGTGCAACACAAAAGTGTTTTTTGCCAAGACTTTTTGCGGCATAACAAACTGCTGTGCCGCTTTTGGCGTAGTAATAACCACTTTGCAATTGCCATTTTTAAGCTTATTTAAAACCGCTATTCTTGCCTGTTCGTATTCGTTGTTTTGGGCTAAAACCGGCAAAAAATTAAAATCGCGGCTTGGGAATAAAACCGCAATTTTATCTCCTGTAATCTCGTTTATATCTCTAACCAGCCGAGTGCCAACACTTTCATCTTCCACCAAAACCAAAGTAGTTTTGCCCTCTTTTGCTGCTTTTGCAATAGCACAAACTCGCACCAGTGTGCTGGCATTCACTACTCCCAAAGAGTTCACTTTTGGCCAATCGGTTATTTTAAAGCCTAAACTTAAAAATTCCAAAAACGTCATTAACTAACTTCTCCCTAATTCTGCTTTTTTGTATTGCTATTATATCTGTTCATTGCCGCATTAACTCCGTTGTTTATTATATCTGTTATTGCTTCTGCCGCATCAGGCAGCGAATCTTCAACTGTTTTAAGTTCATATTCATTAAACCTTTGCAGAACCCAATCGGCCAAGTTCATTTCCTTTAAAGGCTTTTCTCCTATTCCAAACTTTAGCCTTATAAAATCCTGGGAATCTAAAAAATCAATCACACTTTCTATACCATTGTGCCCACCTGCAGAGCCACCTTGTTTTATTTTAAAGTGGCTTAAAGGTAACGTTATATCATCGTGCGCAACTATTATATTTTGAGCACAAACATTGTAATACTTGGCAAACTGGCTTACCGCTATACCAGAATTGTTCATAAAAGTTTGAGGTTTTAGCAAGATAACTGTTTTATTCCCCGCCTTGACCCTTGCATACAGTGCATTAAATTTCGTACTTTTAAGTTCTACATTTAACTTTTTGCACAGTGTATCAACAACTGCAAAACCCACATTATGCCTTGTGTTTCGGTAGCCCATTCCCGGGTTGCCAAGCCCCGTCACAATTAGTTTTTGATCTGATTTTTTAAATATTTTTAGCATAACTTTCTCCTATTAAATCTGCAAATTTTTATTCATATACTTACATTGTTCCTGCATGATTATTTTTATAAAGTATCTTGTTCAAAACTTGTGTGTATATAAACGATACCAAAGCGCCATATAATGCAGAGGCTATATCTTTATACACAACTGCAGAAAGCCCCATAACTGCCACATCAAAATAGAGCATTATTGTACCCACTTTAACTTTAGGGTACTTTAACTTTAT
>JAFPTG010000005.1 GCA_017400345.1 Oscillospiraceae bacterium | reverse complement strand
TTATTTAAAACCAGTTGAAATTTGGGATTTAGCAAAGAAGGTCGAGCCAATTTTATCTGTAGGGAATCAATCTGGAGAGGGCTGGTTTTTAACTGCAGAAATGCTTGAGTATATAGAAAATGGTATCACAAATATAGTTTGTGTACAGCCATTTGCCTGCCTGCCAAACCATGTGGTTGGCAAAGGGGTTATAAAAACAATTAGAGAGATATATCCGAAAGCTAATATTGTACCAATTGATTATGATCCGGGAGCAAGCCAAGCTAATCAGATAAACCGTATAAAATTGCTCATGTCTGTTGCCAAAGATAATATGAAACAAAAGTAAGACTTGTTATTGTTTTTTATTTATTGTAATTGAAATATTAATGTGATAGAATTTATTTATATTCGATAATTTGTTGTTAAGAAAGGCAGTTATTTATGAATGTTATTACGGGCAAAGCACGTGGAGCAAGGTTAGAAGCACCAAACTCTAACGCCACTAGACCTACATCTGGAATTGTTAAAGAAGCGATATTTAATATAATTCAATTTATTGTACCGGGAGCTAAAGTGCTAGACCTTTTTGCAGGCTCCGGGCAGTTGGGAATAGAAGCTTTAAGCCGAGGTGCTACACTTGCTACTTTTGTGGAAACTAGCACTGTGGCTAAAAATGCGATTCTAGCGAATTTAAAGCGTACAAAATTGCAAGATTTTGCTGTTATAAAGCAGCAACGGGCAGAAGACTTTTTAGCAAGCAATAATGTCTTGTTTGATATTGTAATTTTAGACCCGCCGTATTATAAGAATATAATTAATGAACTTATGCCCAAGGTTATAAAGAATACTGCACCAAACGGGATTATAATATGTGAGATGGCGAAGGTAGACGAAGTTGAAGATAGTTTTGGTGCGTGGTATAAGGAAAAAACGTACCATTACGGCAAAAAAAGTTTAGTTGTTTTTAAAGAAGCTAATTAGTTAAAAGGGAGCAAATAAGATGGCATATAAGCATTTATATCATATTAATTCGCCTAAAGATATAAAAAATATGAATATTAAAGAACTGCAAGAATTATCTGCAGAACTAAGAACAAAAATTATTGAGACAGTTTCTAAAAACGGTGGGCATTTAGCATCTAATTTAGGTGTGGTTGAGTTAACAATTGCATTGCATAAAACTTTTGATTTGGAACAAGATAAGATTATTTGGGATGTTGGTCACCAAGGCTATGCTCACAAGCTTTTAACTGGCCGCAGAGACAGATTTTCTACATTGCGCAAGAAAGGTGGGATTTCTGGTTTTATAAACCCCAAAGAAAGTAAATACGATACTTTTCTTACTGGGCATAGCAGCACGTCAATTTCTGCAGCATTGGGCATAGCGAAAACAAATGAATTAAATGGCTCGCAGGCATATACTATTTCTGTAATTGGAGATGGTGCTTTAACTGGTGGGCTTGCATTTGAAGGGTTAAATAATGCAGGAGAAGGAGTAAAAAATTTTATTGTAGTTCTTAATGATAACAATATGTCTATTAATAAAAATCAAGGCAGTATAGCAAGTTATTTGAATAATATTCGTAGTAACTATTTTTATTTGAATTTAAAAACTAAAACAGTTGGTGTATTAAGTAAAGTACCGCTTTTAGGAAAGCCGCTAATATCTTTTACGCGTGCGGTGAAGAATAAAATAAAAGCATTAATTTATCCTAAAACCATATTTGAAAATTTGGGTTTTGTATATTTAGGCCCGGTGAATGGGCATAATCTAAAAAATTTAATGTATATATTTTCTTGTGCTAAAAAGATGCAAAAACCTGTACTAGTGCATGTTAAAACAAAAAAAGGTAAGGGGTATCTTCCTGCGGAACTGGAGCCGGAAACGTATCATAGTTATTCTAACAATGCAGCACAAAAACGAACTTTTTCGTCTAATTTTGGCGAGGTTATTTTAAAACTTGCCCAAAATGATGAAAGAATCTGCACAATTACCGCAGCTATGCGAGACCAGGTAGGTCTTTTAGAATTTTCAAAACAAATTCCCAACCGCTTTTTTGATGTGGGAATAGCGGAAGAGCATGCCGTTACATTTGCCGCAGGCATGGCAAGCAATGGCTTTATTCCAGTGATTGCAATTTATTCTACGTTTTTGCAGCGTGGATTCGATCAGCTTGTTAATGATGTTGCGTGTTCAAATTACCATATTGTTCTTGCAGTGGATAGAGTAGGATTTGTGGGTGAAGATGGAGAAACTCATCAAGGGATATTTGATGCCGCTTTTTTAAGTACAATTCCTAACACAACAATATATGCACCGTCTAGCTACAAAGAACAAGAACAATGCTTGACCTGGGCAATAAATGGTAAGGGGCTTTGTGTAGTGCGTTATCCAAAGGGCAACGAGCATAGTGCAGCTGATAGTTTTTTTGAGCCAAACAAAGAGTATTTATGGTTGCCGCAGCCAGATAAAGATATATTACTTGTAACGTATGGCAGACTTTTTGAAACACTTGTGGAACTTCCTGAACGGTTTAAAAAATTGGGCATTAATGTATCTATACTTAAACTAATACAAATACACCCTATTTTAGATGAAGTTTTAGAAATAGCAGATAATTACCGCACAGTTATATTTTTAGAAGAGGGAATTGAAACGGGTTCTATTGCACAGCAATTTGGAGCTAAACTGCATCAAATGGGAAGTAAAACAAACTTCTTTATGCGCGCAGTGCAAAACAAATTTATTGAACAAGGCTCAATTGAACAGCAATACCAGCAAACGGGTTTAGATACAGCTTCGGTTGAGCAGTTTATAAAAACAGCTTCGTTAACTGTGGTTAAGAGAAAAAGTCAAGAAGGCTTTAAGACTACTAAAGAAAAGGTACAGGATTTGAATTTTGAAGGAGTTAATTAATGAAAAAAAGACTCGATATTTTAGCGTTAGAACAAGGTTTAGAAACTACGCGCGAACGTGTGCAAGCTTTAATTATGTCTGGGCAGGTTTATGTTAACAATGAGCGAGCCACAAAGCCCGGGGATATGTACGCTGAAGATACTTTGCTGGAACTTAGGGGAGAGAAGATAAAATATGTAAGCAGAGGAGGATATAAACTCGAAAAAGCCATAAAAACTTTTAATATTTCTCTGCAAGGCAAAACTTGTATGGATATAGGTTGTTCTACTGGTGGGTTTATTGACTGTATGCTTCAAAATGGCATAAAAAAAGTACTTGGTGTGGATGTGGGTTATGGCCAATTAGACTGGAAGCTGCGTCAAGATGAGAGGGTGTTTTTATTAGAGAAAACAAATATTAGAAATGTTACTAGAGCAGACATAAAAGATTTTGATATTAATTTTGTAACAGTTGATGTGTCGTTTATATCTTTAACAAAGGTTTTACCACCGGCAAGTGCGTTGGTTGCAGATGCTTGTGAATTTGTGTGTTTAATAAAACCGCAGTTTGAAGCGGAGAAAACAGAAGTTGGCAAAGGAGGAATTATAAAAGATGCACAATTGCATAAAAAAGTATTGAATAAAATCATAAATTTTTTATCTAGCATGAATGCTTTATTACTGGGCCTTACTTTCTCACCTATTAAGGGAACAAAAGGGAATATTGAATATTTAATTTATTTTAAATTATTTCGCAAAAATTCAGCTAATAACGTATTGGAAAATATGAAGTTTTCTGATATAATAGAAAATGTAGTAGGGAACGCTTACAAAGAGCTTAATTAACTTTTGGATTTTATTTAGGGAAAGTTTTGATGATAGAGTGGAATAGAATAAAACAAAAGGTTGATGCAAGATGAAAAAAAACAGAAAAAAACGAGCTAGGCAGCAACGAATTTCAGAATTAGTTAACGAAATGTCGGTAAAAAATCAAGCGCATTTAATAGATTTGTTAAAAGCAGAAGGCTTTGAGGCTACACAAGCAACTGTTTCGCGGGATATTAAAGAATTAAATTTAGTTAAAATTACATCTGGAACACGCAATTTTAAATATATTAAATCAATTAAGGTTAATAATTACGACCCTGCTCAGGTGAACAAACATATGAAGATATTAAAAGAAACCATTTTAGAAATTCATGTGGTAAGGAATTTAATTGTACTCAAATGCACAGCAGGTGGTGCTGGAGCGCTTTGCATGGCTATAGATTTTTTGAAATATAATGAGGTGGTGGGCACAATAGCGGGGGATGATACGGCATTAGTTGTTTTTGAAGATGATGAAAGTGCGTTGCAATTTGAATCTTTGTTGCATGAGATGCTGTAGTTTTAACTAGGTGGTGAGAAATTGCTATCGGAACTGCATATAAGAAATTTTGCAATAATTAACGAAGCAAACATTGAATTTGCCGAAGGGCTTAATATATTTACAGGAGAAACAGGTACAGGAAAATCAATTATTATAAAAGCTTTAATTGCAGTGTTAGGCGGCTCTTTTCGTAAAGATATGATTAAAACAGGGCAAGATGCTGCTTTAGTTGTTGCTGTGTTTGAAAAGTTGAGTAATAGGAATATTGCTGCTTTAAAAGATTTAGGCTGTTTTGTGAATGAAGAAGGAAAGCTGATTATTACAAGGAGAATAAATTTATTGGGACGTAGCTCTTGTGATATTAATGGCATACCGGTTTCTGTTGCCGTGTTAAAAGCAGTAGCGTTACACATTGTGGATATTCACGGGCAGTTTGATAGTACAAAAATTAGTGAACACACCGAGCAGATCTTAACAATAGATAAATTTGGTGATTTGCAAGCTCAAACTTTTGAATATTCAAAAATATTCAAACATTGGCAAGAACAAAAACAGTCTTTAGATGATTTACTATTTCAAAATGAAAATAAAACACAGAGAATTGAATTCTTAAAATTTCAGATTAACGATATAGAAAGTGCAAAGTTATATCCGCACGAAGATGAAGAACTGACGAAAAAGAAGGAATTAATAAATAAATCAGAAAAATTTAAAAAGAATTTAACGCAGATTATTAGTACAATAAATAATGATAGCTCTAATAATGTTTTAGATGGCTTAAAAGTGATTTTGCAAAATTTAGAAGAATATTCGGAACAGGATGCAGAGTTAAAAACCAAAGCTGAACAAGTGCAAGAGATGATTTACTCTATTGAAGATTTATTGGAAATTATATACAATAAATTAAGAGATTTTGAAGAGCAACAACTTGACATTAACAGCATTGAAGCACGGTTAGATGTTATTTATAAATTGAAGCTTAAATATGGTAACAGTGCCGCAGAGATTATTAAAACGTGTGAAACTTTTAAAGACGAACTTTCTACTTTAACTTTTTCTGAAGAGAGTATAGAAAAATTAAAGACAAAAATAGATACGATTTTTGCAGATTTAAATTCTAGAGCAAAAAGATTGACAGAATTGCGCTTAAAAGCGGCAAAACAATTCGCAGATATGGTAGAAACTGAGTTGCAATCGCTTAATATGCCATATGTTAAATTTTTGTGTAATCATAGAACAACTGAATTAGGGGCTTATGGTGCCGATGCTTTTGACTTTGCAATTTCCACAAATAAAGGCAGTGTTCCCATGCCGATTTCTAAAGTTGCATCTGGTGGAGAACTTTCTAGAATAATGCTAGCTATAAAAACAGTGATGCGCGACGAAGACGATGTAAATACGATGATTTTTGATGAAATAGATACGGGAATTAGTGGACTTACCTCAAAATTAGTGGGCAAAAAACTAAAAGAACTTGCTTGTGGTTTGCAGGTGATTTGCATAACTCATTCGGCGGCAATAGCTGCGTTTGCAGATACCCATTTTTCAATTGAAAAAGTGTCCGATGTTAAAAATACATTTACGCGAATCAAAAAACTGGACGATTTAGGCAGAGAATTTGAAATTGCTAGAATTATGAGTGGAGAACCAGAAAATTTACAGGTTATAAAAAGCGCAAAAGAATTAATTAAAACGGCAAAGCTCAAATAAAGAGAGGAATAAAGTTGGCTAAAAAGAATGAAAATACAGCTTTTGTTTGTGAAAATTGTGGCAAATACGTTAAAGCATTAACAAATGGCAGCATTAGAAATCACTGCCCGTTTTGTTTGTTTTCTAAACATGTTGACAACTTACCGGGAGACAGAGCTTGTGATTGCAGAGGAATGATGAAACCGGTTGCGGTTGAGTTGAGTCCTAAAAAAGGGCAACAGATTGTGCACAGATGTTTAAAATGTGGAGCAGAAAAATTGAATAAAGTTGCGGAAGATACAGAACAAAATGATAACGTGGAATTAATTCTAGATCTGATGAGAGAAAGAGGGAAGAGATGTTGAATGCAAAGTATAAAAAAGTGCTGCTAAAATTGAGCGGGCAATATATAGCAGGCGAAAAAAAGTGCGGAATTGATTTTGATATTCTAAAAGATTTAGCACAAGAAGTAAAAAAAGTGCAGCAAATGGGCGCTAAGGTGGGAATAGTGATAGGCGGCGGTAATTTTTGGCGTGGAGCTTTTGCAAAAGAGATAAAACGCGCACAGGCAGATTATATTGGTATGCTTGCAACTATTATGAATTCTTTGGCTATGTGCGATACCTTTAATTCATGTGGCTTAGAGGCAAGGGTGCAAACATTAATTCCTATGCCGCAACTTGCAGAAACTTATTCGCGTGCAAAAGCTTTAAGTTATATTAAAGAAGATAAGGTTGTTATTTTCGGCGGAGGTAGTGGCAGCCCATATTTTTCAACAGATACAGCATCAGTTTTGCGCGCGATTGATATTGAAGCTGATGTAATTTTAAAAGTAACTCATACAGTTGATGGTGTTTATAATAAAGACCCGGCAAAAAATCCAGATGCTGTAAAATATGACTCATTAACATTTAAAGAGGCACACGATAAACATTTGGCAGTGATGGACGAGACGGCGATGGTGCTTTGTGAAGAACATAATATTCCGATTGTTGTTTTTTGTGGTACACCTCTTAGTAATATTAATGAGGTTATTTGTGGGACAAAAATTGGAACTATAATTAAAAATTAAAAGGGGAGAATTAATTATGAATGAGATTTTCAATCAATTTAAAGAGAAAATGGACACAGTAATAGCTAGGTTGAATGGTGAATATACAGCAATTAGAGCAGGCAGAGCTAACCCAGCAATATTAGACAAAGTAATGGTAGATTATTATGGTACAAAAACACCGATTATACAGATGGCAGCAGTGAGTGTTGCAGAGGCAAGAATTTTAGTAATACAACCATGGGATAAATCATCACTTAAAGAAATTGAACATGCAATTCAAGCGTCGGATATTGGAATTAACCCGACTAATGACGGTAATGTTATAAGAATTGTGTTTCCTGCGTTAACAGAAGAGAGAAGAAAAGAAATTTGCAAATCTATCCATAAGATGGCAGAAGATGCAAAAATAGCAATCCGCAATGTAAGAAGAGATGGTATGGAAAAAATAAAAGCTCTGAAAAAATCTAATGAGATTACCGAAGATGATGTAAAAATTTATGAAAAAGATATACAAGACTTAACGGATAATCATTGCAAAGATATTGACAATTTAGCAGCTAAAAAAGAAAAAGAAATAATGGAGATATAATAAAGTGGAGAATAAAATAGATCTGCGAGGAGTTAAGCATGTTGCTATAATTATGGATGGCAATAGGCGCTGGGCAAAAGAACGTGGGTTAAAAGCAGAACGTGGGCACAAAGAAGGGGTTAATGCGTTGCAAAACCTAGTTAAATTCTGCTCAAAAACAACACTTGAGTTTTTAACGGTTTTTGCTTTCTCTACAGAAAATTGGAAACGCTCACCGCAAGAAGTAAAGTATTTAATGTCTTTAATTGAAGATAATTTTGAGAAGTATAAAAATGAGCCAGAAAAAACACAAAATTGCAAAATCAACGTGATTGGAAGTTTTGCCGGACTTTCTGACCGGATGCAAAAAATAATTAAAGATGTTCAAGAAAAAACGAAGAATAATACAGGGCTCAGTTTAATGCTAGCTTTTAATTACGGTGGGCGGCTAGAGATAGTTGATGCTGTAAAAAAAATAGCAACGTTGGTTAAGGATGGAGCGTTGGATATTGAAGAGATTTCGGAAACAACAATTAAAAAATCACTTTACACAAATAATATTCCGGATCCAGATTTAGTTATTAGAACAGGAGGGCAAAAGAGAACTTCTAATTTTTTACCTTGGCAGAGTATTTATTCGGAATATATATTTTTAGATACATTTTGGCCGGATTTTAAAGAAACTGATTTTATGGCGGCCATTGAAGAATTTTACAAACGAGAAAGACGCTTTGGGGGAGGCTAGGTAGTTTGTTTAAGCAACGTATAATATCTGCATTTGTTGGTGTGCTTGCTTTTGGCATATTAATGTGTTTTATAAATACGGTTCTGTTCCCTTTAGTAGTTGGATTAATTTGTGCACAGATTTCAAACGAGTTATGCACAGTTATTTTTGGAAAAAGTTTTAAGTTTATAAAAAACGACAATATTGATATATCTCTTTGTGGACCGTTATTTATATTATTTAGTTTAGCTTACGGCTTAAAATATCTTTTATGTGTGTTAATAACAACAACCATTTTCTATTCTGTGCGGTATAGAAAAGAACTAAAAATGGAAAGAATATTCTTTGCGTTTATTGTATCTTTTGGTATGTCAGCTTCTTTATCTACTTTTGTATTAATTAGAAATTATTTTTCACCAAATTATCAATTATGCTTATTAGCAATTTTGTTGGTTGCATCTAGCGCATGGATGACCGACACAGGAGGATATTTTATAGGCAACGCTTGGGGAAAGCACAAATTAAATTGCTCTGATATTAGTCCGCACAAAACAAAAGAGGGCGTTGCTGGTGGGCTGTCAGCATCTTTATGCTCTGGTTTGGTTATATGTTTAATATTTAAATTAATTACGCCAGAGTTAAAGTTTAACTGGCTTTTGCTTGCTGTTGTTCTGCTGATTGCTTCGGTTTTAGCTGTTTTAGGAGATTTATTTGCATCGTTAATAAAACGGCAATATGATGTAAAAGATTTTGGCAAGATTATGCCGGGGCATGGCGGTTTGTTAGATAGATTAGATAGTTTAATTTTTGTGCTACCGTTTTATTATTTTGTTTTTTGTGATTTTAAGGTGTTTTGGTTATGAAGACAAAGAAACTTGTAGTTTTAGGATCAACAGGATCTATTGGTACACAAGCGTTACAGGTGGCAGAAAGTTTAGGTATTGACATTTTAGGGATCTCTTGCAATAAAAATATAAAATTACTTAAAGAGCAAATAAAAAAAATAAAACCGAAATATGTTGCTGTGGCAGATGAAAAGGCTTATAGCGAAGTGAAAAGCGAGTTTGGTGCGGCAGATATAAAGATTTTTTATGGCGAAGAAGGACTAAAGGTATTAGCTTCTTTGCACGAAGCAGATATGGTGATAAATAGTATATCTGGAATTGCAGGACTTACAGCAACACTTTACGCTTTAAGAGCGGGGAAAATGTTGGGCCTGGCAAATAAAGAATCTTTGGTTGTAGCCGGTAGCTTGGTAACAAAAACAGCTAAAGATTTTGGAGGCAAAATTTTGCCAATAGACAGTGAGCATTGTGCAATTTTGCAAGCGCTCAGGTCGGGTAAGCGTAGTGAAATAAAGAATTTGATTTTAACAGCATCTGGCGGACCGTTTTTTGGAATGAACAGGGAACAATTAAAAAGAGTTACAATTACAGATGCACTTAACCATCCCAATTGGCACATGGGCAAAAAAATTACAATAGACTCGGCAACTTTGCTTAACAAGGGTTTTGAAATAATAGAGGCTAGCTGGTTATTTTCTATTCCAATAGAAAAGATCAAGATTGTAGTGCATCCTCAAAGTGTAGTACATTCTTTGGTAGAGTTTAAAGATAATAATGTGATTGCGCAGTTAAGCGTGCCGGATATGAAAGGCGTGTTGGGGTATGTTATAACAGAGCAAATGCGCAAAAAGGCAGTGATGCCGGAACTTAACCTCATAAATTCATCACCGCTTGAATTTTTTGATGTAGATTCGAACACATTTAGGGGAATAGAGCTGGTTCAATTTGCACATTCGCGTGGGGAGCTTTATTTAAGTGTGTGTAATGGGGCTAGTGAAGAATTAGTGAAGTTGTTTTTAAATGGTCAGATAAAATTTACAGATATAGATGAAATCTTATTAGAATGTTTAAATGCTGTTACTCTTGAAAGAGCAGAAGTTACAGAAGACAATATATTTTGGGCAGATAGAGTTGGTAGAGATTTTATTAAGGAAAAGATGGCGCGTTAATTATGGCTTTTTTAAATAAAATTATAGATGCATTTTTCCCTCCAAGATGTTTGCTGTGCAAACGGATAATAAAATCCAATAAAATTTTTTGTGATCACTGTTCTGCAAGAGTGAAGCAGATTGTAAATAAAGAGCAGATTAATTTTAAATATGGCAAACAGTATTTTGATAAGTGTGTGGCGGGGTTTTATTATCAAAAGCCGATGTCTGATATAGTATGCAATTTTAAATTTAAAAAGACTTGGAACAAAACAAGAGCTTTGGCAAGGATACTTGAAAAGATTGTAACTGTAAACTATGAAGGATATGCTATAGATATTATAACGTTTGTACCGGAGACAGATAAAAGTAAAAAACACGCATTATTGCTGGCTCGTGAAACAGCAAGGCAATTGAACAGACAATCTCGGCCGTTATTAAAAAAGATATGCAATAATAAAACGCAACATAGCTTAGGTAGATTAGAACGTTTAAATAATATTAAAAATGTTTATGTGTTAAAAGAAGATATTGATGTGCATGGCAAAAATATAATTTTAATAGATGATATTGTAACAACCGGCTCAACGTTGAATGAATGTGCACGAATGTTAAAACTAGCCGGAGCAAATGCAGTGCTTTGCGCTGCAATTTGCACAACTAAAATAGATTAGAATTTTGATGCTTAATAAAGGAGGCAATAGCAGTGTTTTCGAAAAAGATAGTAAAAGTTGGTAATGTGGCAATGGGCGGCAAGAATAAAATTTTAGTGCAATCTATGCTGAACAAACCAAGTGAAGATATAGCTGCTAATGTTGCGCAGGCTAAAGAGCTAGAAGAAAACGGCTGCGAAATTATCAGGATTAGTGTACCAAACAATGAAAGTGTAAAAACAGTTTTTGCATTAAAACAAGCATTGAGAATTCCAGTTGTTGCAGATATTCACTTTGATTACAGAATGGCTATAGAAAGTATATATGCCGGAGCAGATAAAATTAGAATTAACCCGGGCAATATTGAAGATAAAAATCAGTTAAAACAGATTGTTGATTTATGCATAGAAAAAAACGTTCCAATTAGAGTGGGCTTAAATTCCGGTTGTATACCCAAACACATTTTGGCTAAAAAAGGGCCAACCGCTGAAGCCTTGGTAGATGCAACGTTAGAATGTATATTAACTTTAAATTCTTTTGATTTTGATAACATTGTAGTTTCTTTAAAATCTTCAAGTGTATTACAAACCATAGAAGCTTACACAAGCATAAGTTCAAAAACAGATTACCCTCTGCATTTAGGAGTTACAGAAGCTGGAACAGCAGAAACAGGGATAGTTAAATCTTCAATAGGAATTGGCCATTTGCTTCTTAATGGAATTGGTGATACAATTAGAGTAGCATTAACAGGAGAGCCAATTGAAGAAGTTAAAACAGGTATTAATATTTTAAAAGCATTAAATTTAAAAACGGGCTTAGATATAATTTCTTGTCCAACTTGCGGGCGTACAAAAACTAATTTAATTGATATAACAAATCGAATTAAAGATAAATTAATGAAAACAAGTGTAAGAGATAAAGATATTAAAATTGCAGTGATGGGCTGTGCGGTAAACGGCCCGGGAGAGGCACGCAATGTAGATTTTGGAATAGCTTGCGGTAAACATGAAGGGCTGATTTTTAAACGTGGTAAAATTATAAAAAAAGTACCAGAAGAAGAACTGGTTATGGAATTTATTAATATTGTTTTGCAAGAAACACAATAGGAGGCAATTTTTAATATGCCCCACAATAACCACAGAGTAGCGGCAGTGATAGCAGAGTTTAATCCGTTTCACAATGGCCATAAATATTTATTGAATCAAATAAAAAATAAAGGGTTTGAATTTGTAATTGCAATAATGAGCGGCAATTTCGTGCAACGTGGAGAACCTGCAATTGTTGATAAATTTGTAAGAGCAAAGACTGCAATTTCTGCGGGCTTTGATGTGGTTTTAGAACTGCCAACAGTTTATTCTCTGGCAAGTGCGAACATTTTTGCCTTGGCAGCTGTTTATATTTTAAATAGCATGAATATTGTTGATGATCTGTTTTTTGGAAGTGAATCAGGTGATTTATCTTATTTGAAACGTCTAAAAAATATAACAGAAACCTTAGATTTTAAAAAGGAGCTAAACCGGGAACTAAACAAAGGAGTGTATTATCCCAAAGCAGTAGAATGTTCTATCTTGAATATAGACCGAGCACAAAACATTAGCCTTTTAGATTCACCCAATGATATTTTAGCGCTGGAATATCTTCGAGCAATTTCGCGCTTGAACAGTAAAATAAAACCGTGGGCAATCAAGAGAGTCGGGGTAGCTCACAACACTTTAAGCTCTGCTAACACGTTAGCCTCTGGCAGCTTTTTAAGAAGCCGGCTAAAAGTAGGCATAGATAATATAATGCCATTTATTCCACAGAATGTATTTGCAATTTTAAAAGAGGCTTATTCTAAAGGGGTTATGCCAGCTACCATACAATTGGGAGAACGCGCAATATTTGCCAGGTTAAGAAATTTAACACAAGAACAATTGAAAGTAATAGCAGGGGCAAATGAAGGTTTAGAGAATAGACTGATACAAAGATTAAAGACAGCCACTAGCTTTGAAGATCTGCTCTCATCAGTAAAATGTAAGCGCTATACCAGATCTAGAATCTCAAGATTAATATTTAATGCTTTTTTAGATATAAAGGCAGAAGAGCAATTTGAAATGCCGAAATACATTAGAGTTTTGGGAGTACGACATGCTAAAGAGATTCTGCTTAATTTAATTTATAAAAACAGTAAGTTGCCGATTATTTTTAATGTAAATAAAATTAATAATTTAAATTTATCAATTCAAAATGCTCTACTACACGAAGCAAAAAATACAGATGCCTATTCTTTATTTGCAGAAGCGGAACAGAATATACTTCTAAATTCATTAATGTTTAAGAGAGTTGGTACTGCTAATGAATGATGATTTGGGTTTATATGTTCACATACCATTTTGTGCAAGTAAATGTGATTATTGTAATTTTTACTCTGTAATGCCCAATGGTAGAATTATTGCGGATTATATTAAAGCTATATGCACAGAGATAACTTTTTATAAAGGCAGTCATAAAACCGTTAACACTATATATTTTGGTGGCGGTACCCCTAACATTTTAAACTTTAAGGATTTTGCCCGCATTTTAGAAACAATAAAAAAAGTTTTTAAGGTTTCGTTGCAGGCAGAGATAACAATAGAGATGAACCCGAATTTAGTTACTAATGAAACTGTGCAAGACTTTAGACTTTTGGGCATAAATAGAGCTTCAATTGGTGTGCAATCTTTTAAAGATAGAGATTTAGCTTTCCTTAGAAGAGAGCATAATGTTAACGAAGCTAAAGAAGCTATAAAAAAGATTGGAACGGTTTTTAAAAACATCTCAATTGATTTTATTATTGGGCTTCCCGGGCAAACTGCTAAACATTATGAAGAAGCGGCAGTTTTAGCGCAAAATTATGGTGTTAAGCATATATCGGGTTATTTGTTAAAGGTAGAAAACGGCACAAAGTTTTATAATAAACAAACACTTACTCAACTGCCCAAAGATGAAGAAACCGCTAATCAGTATGAGCATTTTGTAGATAAAATGAATAAATATGGTTATGAACAGTATGAAATTTCTAACTTTGCTAAAACGTCATATGAATCAGTTCATAATTTAAAATATTGGCAATGCAAAGAATATATTGGCTTCGGCACATCAGCTCATTCGTATTTTAAAGGCAGAAGATACTATGTTTCTAACAATATATCTAATTACTTAAAAAACATGCAACAAGCCAATCAGAGGTTAAGATTAAAAAAAGGAGCTTTGCCACCGCATTTGCAAACAAGAGAGACAACATTTTCCACTCCTAACGATTCACAAATTTATTACACAGAGCCTTGCGATTTGTTTTCTGAACGTGTTATTCTGGGGTTGCGCCTTAATAGGGGAGTTTTATTAAAAGAGCTGCAAGAAATAGATGGAGATGAATATGAAAAATTCATAAAAAGATTGCAAACTAATAAAGAGTTAGATAAATTTTTAATTAAAAGTAATGACAGAATTTCTCTTTCAACCAAAGGGATGTTAATTAGCAATTATATAATTGCAACTCTATTATATTAATTAAATAAGGTGATTTTATGAAGGTAGTAGGGGTATCTGTTTTAAAGATAGTGGAGAAAATGGGTTTGAATATTATAGAAAAACCAATTGATATAAATAATAAATTGGTGAAAAGCAAAAATGTGAATACAGCAGGATTATGTTTAGCTGGATTTTTGGAAGATTTTGAACCAGAAAGTATTTATGTTCTGGGTCCTAAAGAGATAAATTATTTAAAGCGTATGAATATTGATGAAAGAATAAAGACCTTAGATAAATTTTTTAGCTTAAAGCCTGCTATGGTTGTTATAACAGATGAGGAGTATAAAATTCCAGAGATTAAGATTACAGCTAAAAAGTATTTTGTATGTTGCGCTCAAACAAAGGAACAAATGTCATCTGTAATGCTTAAAATAATGAAATTTTTGAACGCAGAATTGGCACAATTTGTATCTTTATATGGAGAACTGTTAGTTATTTACGGTGAAGGAGTATTAATTACAGGCCCTAGTAAAATAGGCAAAAGTGAAACCGCTGTAGAACTTATTAATAGAGGGCACCATTTGGTAGCAGATGATGTGATTGAAGTTAAGAAAGTATCGGACCAGAAGTTAGTTGGTTCAGCGCCAGAAAGTATAAAAAATTTTATCGAATTGCGCGGCGTAGGTATTATTGATGCAGAAAAAATGTTTGGAATGGATGCGGTGAAACTATCATCTCAGATTGATTTTGCAATAGAACTGATAGAGTATGGAAGCCAAGATTTTTATTCTACCAACCTTTCAAATGAAGAAAACATAGAAATTCTAGGCATAAAAATACCGCTCACAAGAATCCCAATGCAAATAGGCCGCAATATTGCAACATTGGTAGAGGTGGCAACAATGGCAGAGAAGCAGAAAAAATCGGGTTACGATGCCACAAAAACATTGCTTAAAAATATTAAAAAATATTGGAGATAAAACCATGATTAACGAGCAAGAGAGAAATCTGCTAGAATTTGCGGAGAATTTAAATATAGTTGTTTTAAAAAATGAACCTATGGCGAAGCATACAACTTTTAAAATCGGAGGTCGAGCAGATTTTTTTATAACGGTGGATACAGAAGAAAAGCTAGCAGAGTTAATTAAATTTTTACATAAAAACGTTATAGATTACCATATTATAGGCAATGGCTCCAATTTGTTAGTTGCAGATGAAAATATTCATAAAGTTATTATACAAACAACTGCCAAAAAAGATAAAATAAAACTAATTGATAATACAACTATATATGCTTTTGCGGGTGTTTTTTTACCGCAATTGTGTGATTTTGCTTTAGAAAATGCTCTAACGGGGCTAGAATTTGCTTGCGGAATTCCGGCAAAACTTGGTGGGGCAATATATATGAATGCGGCCGCTTATGGTAGTGATATGAGCATGATACTAAAAGAGATTTATTATATTGATGAAACAGGGCACAAACAAAAAATCTCAGCAAACGATGCTCAGTTTGGCTATAAAAACAGTATTTTTATGCATAAAAAATATGCAATCACAAGTGCTTTGCTGGAGCTGCAAAGTTGCAACAAAGAACAAATTACAAATAAGATGCAAGAATTGTTAACCAAAAGGCGCAATAGCCAACCTTTAGAATTGCCGAATGCAGGCAGTGTTTTTAGACGGCCCGAAGGCCATTTTGCTGGACGGTTAATTGAAGAATGCGGGTTAAAAGGCAGACGTGTGGGGCAAGCTATGGTGAGTGAAAAACATGCAGGTTTTATTGTGAATTTAAGTGGAGCTAAATGTTTGGAAGTGTTTGAATTGATAAAAATAATACAAGATGAAGTTAGACAAAAAAAAGGAATAAAATTAGAAACTGAAGTGGAATATCTTTATTGAATTAAAGAAATTAATATTTATAATTAATAGGTTGACAAAATGCTTTTGAAATGGTAAAATAATAAGCGTAAATTAAGAGAATAATTAAGGGTGGAATATAATATGAGCGGAGAATATAGCATTATAACAATTAATTTGGCTCTGTGCAATGAATTTTATTGATGTAGCATTGTATAGAGCCTGATGTTTAGCTACATCGTGCAATTTTAGTTTAACCGGCCTGGCAGTTTTAAATATCTTTCAGGTTAAGCTATGCTTTTGCGCGATGTTATTTTTAAAAAATATATTTAGGCCATAACTTTGCTAAAAAAGTTATGGCTCATTTTTTTGCAGAGGGCCAACAGTTTAGGTTCTCTGCTTATTTTTTTAGGAGTGATTTTATTATGGGGTTATTAAAATTAACAAATGTTTCATACTCATTTGGAGAAAAAATACTTTATAAAGATGCTGAATTTGAGTTGTTCAAAGGTGAGCATATGGGGCTTATTGGCAAAAATGGCACAGGCAAGACTACACTTATTAATATGATAATCGGTAATGTTATACCAGATTCAGGCAAAATGCGCTTACAGAAAGATATTAGTTTAGGGTATTTAGATCAATATGCAAATGTTGATGGGAACTTGAGCATATTTGAATATTTAAAAACCGCTTTTGATGAATTGTATGAAATCGAAAGAGAGTTAAATGCTATATATTCAAAAGAAGAAAACTGCAACAATTTTGAGCTGATGGAAAAAGCGTCTGATTATCAGTCGTTTTTAATAAATCGCGGCTTTTACGAAATTGAAAGTAATATTTTAAAAGTAACAGATGGTCTGGGAGTTACTGCATTAGGAATGGAAACAAAAATGGACGAATTAAGTGGAGGGCAAAAGGCAAAAGTAATTCTTAGCAAACTGTTGCTGGGCAATTATGATCTGCTTTTGTTAGATGAGCCTACAAACTTTTTAGATAAACAACATGTAGAATGGTTGTCTGAATATCTAAAATCCTTTAAAGGAGCTTTTATTGTAGTGT